>CAVJJV010000108.1:0-6402 GCA_963650055.1 Comamonas kerstersii
CGGAAGACAGGTTAAAACCAAGGCTGTGGCTTAGGTCATCCGCACAGGTCGAAAATTTCTTGCTTTTTGTCTCTATCGGTGTTTTACTTGAACACGAGGTTATTGAATGAAAAGGCTGTCTGCACTTTTATTTCTTGTTCTTCTGTGTGTTTCTCTTTCTGCATACACGAACAATGCCGTCATCTATGCATCCGACGACACTATCTATGTAGATATGGATAATCTCTACTCCGAGGCGGGGCTTGTACGGCCGTCCGGGAACAGGCCGTGGTCGGAGGCCGAGGGAAGAATGATGCTTTCCTTAGTCGACAGGGAGAGCCTCGGGGAGTACGGGAGGAAGCTCTACGATAGAATTGAAGAGAGACTCGATTACGGTCTCAAATGGAACTACGGAGAAGACTTCTCCCTCAATGTGGGGCTTACAGCATCCCCCGAGGGCTATTTTCATTCAAATGACGAGTCATTTACAACTGAAACAGACTGGGAGAGATCATACGACGAGCGGAAGTCGCTTCTCCGCCTCTATCTTGAAGCCGGAGCCAACGACAACTTCTATATAACTACGGATATTCATTACAGATACAGACGTGCCGACAGACTTGACGAGTTCACGAGATACAGTGAGAGTTCACTCCTCAGCAGTGACGGATATGTAGGCTCGTACAAGATTGACGGTAACAACGCATTTGTCTCGAAATCGAACTTCTTCACACAGAAAGCGACGAGCAACATATTCTTCGATACAACCCACTTCTCCTTCATATGGCCCAGGCGTGCAGTCTTCTCTTTCGGAGGAAAGAACTGGAACTTCTCCCTGAACAGGGATTACCTTAGCCTAGGCAACGCCTACTTCGGAAATCTCCTTGTCGACGACCATACATTCAGCGACTACTCGAAGCTCACATTCTTCAGCCCTTATTTCAAATTCGATTCCATCTTCATGTTCCTCAACACCAGTGTGAACCCGGGAGAGCACATGGATGATGAAGCGAGAGTATATCTTATACACACATTCCAGTTCAGGATACACGAGAGAATCTCCTTTACAGTTAGCGAGAATGTCATGTACAAATACAGGACCTTCAATCCGATTTACCTCAACCCGTCATATATTTACCACAACATCAACAACAGAAGCATGTTCAACGCCTTCCTCTATCTCGATCTGAATATACTGCTCTTGAAAAACCTCGAGTTCTACGGCCAGTTCGGCATGGATCAGGCAAGAGCTCCCAACGAAGATGATTCCCAGAGCGACTCCATGGGATTCGTAACCGGTCTTTCCTACACACATGCTCTCGGAGACGGTACACTCAAGATCTATGCCGAATACACAAAGACAATGCCCCTTCTCTACAGAAGAGACAAGGTCGACTTCATCAGGGTATACCGCTACAACGCAGTAAATGCCGACGTCTATTTTGTCGATTACTTCGACTACATAGGTTTCCCATACGGCGGAGACTGCAGAATGCTTGAGATAAAAGGTACCTACACAAGCCTCGATAACTGGAATCTCTCCCTCTTCTCACGCTTTGCAGAGAAGGGAGAAGTCAATATATTTACGAGTCACAACAATGACGGCAGGAACGATGACTGGGCCAATCTCAGAGGCGATACACCATACGGCGAGAGGACGAAATACTTCATGGTTCTCGGTCTTGAGGGAGAAGCTTCACTAGATTCTCTCTTCTCATGGCCGGGGGTATCATTCAATGCAGAATTGGACTGGGTCGGGAGATTCAACCGCACAAAGAGCACCGGAGCGGTAAGCGACAGTGAGTGTGATGTACAATTGACGATAGGCATGACGGTTGAAATCTGACCCGATGCCGGTTCCGTATACACTAAAGCTGTTTTTCCTTGATAGTTCCAATCCCTTCCTTCATAATCCTTGTTATGGATTTCATATTTACCGAGAAAGGTTTCGCCATTGACGGAGAAACCGGGGAATTCTCCCCTGATGCATTCTATGAATACTGCTTTAAGGATCTCGAGAAAGGCGCCTCGATTACAGAAGAGTACATAAAGGAGATAGCCTCCTTCTTCATCGACAATCTCCTCTCCTCGACGGGTATCGAGCTCGAGAGGGAAAAAATCGAACCGGAGTACGAGAAGGAGGAGATAGACCGCATCGCCGCAGATGTCCCCTTCGCCCCCGGGAGCCGCTATGTCGACAGGAAGTGGGTCAAAAGACAGCTTGATGTCCTCCTGAAGTGCTACAGGAGTGAAATCAGCACATTCACACAGAGTGTAGATATATATTTCAACCAGAAGAACGAGAGTCTGTTATTCCCCTCCCGCATCTACTTCCATCTTGTCGAGGATAAGTATACCTCCTATCCCTTTGCGTTCATGGCAACCTACACCACGAAAGACGATATAGATAATGTCCACCACTATCCACTGCGCTTTGCACTCACCGAGTACAGAAACGACCTCGAGGGACTATCGCGCCTCATTTCTCCCATCAGCCGTCTCTCCGCCTCGAGTGACATCATAAAGGGCCTTGTTTCGTCGGGACGCATATTCTATCCGGTGAGGTTCACAGAAGAGGAGGCATACGATTTTCTCTCTCACGCAGAGGAGTTCGAGAGCGAGGGGATAGAATGCCGCATTCCCAACTTCTGGCGCAAAAAAGGTCGTTATTCCTCCCTCTCCATCTCTGTCAACAAGGGCATGCTTGGAGCCGGGGCGGTCATATCGATAAAACCGAAGATGATCTATGAAGGAGTTGCCATAACAAAAGAGGAGGCCGAGGCTCTTCTTGAAGTGAAGGCGGGACTTGCATTCCTCAAGGGAAGGTGGGTGGCTCTCGACCGGGAGAAACTCAAAGCCCTCCTGGAGAGCTACGACCTCTTCTCTTCTCCAATGAGTGTTGCAGAGCTGATGAAATATTCATCCGGCATAAAGAAGACAAAGGTGAAGATAGCATTCTCCGACAACAACTGGCTGGGAAAACTGGCGGAGGCGGTATCTGGAGAAGTAAATCTTCCTTCCACGGTGAAGGCAGAGCTCAGACCCTACCAGAAGGAAGGCTTCAGATACCTCTATGCTATGAACGAGCTGGGATTCGGCTTCTGTCTTGCCGACGACATGGGTCTGGGAAAGACCGTCCAGGTTCTCTCATACCTCGAAACTCTCAGAGTGGAGAAGAAGGCACAGAGGGTGCTCCTCACACTCCCCTCGTCACTCATCGGGAACTGGGAGAGCGAGATAAAAAAGTTCACGCCATCTCTCTCCTACTCCGTCTACCACGGACAGGGAAGAACAATAGAAAGGGAAAGCTTTCTCACTATTACCACCTACGGCGTTGCAGCAAAGGACGAGGAGCTCAAAGGGGAGAAATGGGACCTTGTAATCCTCGATGAGGCGCAGTACATAAAGAACAGCACGACAAAGGCATACAAAGCCCTCTCGGCGATGACGAGAAAGAATGCCGTAATTCTCACCGGTACTCCTGTCGAGAACGACCTCATGAACCTCTGGTCTCTCATGGACTACATCAATCCGGGTTTCCTGGGAAACAGGACGGAGTTCTCCCGCTACGCAAAGAATATCGAAATAACCTCCCTGACGTCTCTCAAGAGGGCGATAAACCCCTTCATCCTCAGGAGACTCAAAACGGACAAGTCAATCATAAGGGATCTCCCGGACAAGGTGGAGACCAATCTCTATGTCACACTTACAAAGGAACAAATCATCCTCTACAACAAGATTGTCGGAGACCTCGAGAGAAGCCTTGTCGAAGGCGACGGGGAATTCGAGAAGAAGGGAAAGGTCCTTGCCTCCATTGCAAAGCTCAAGGCCGTATGCAACCACCCCGACCAGTACTCGGGAGAGAATATCTACAAAGAAAGCGAGAGCGGAAAATTCGAGCTCTTGAAGGAGGTAGCATCTACCATACACTCCAACAGAGAGAAGGTACTCGTCTTCACGCAGTTCAGGGAGATCATCCCCGCACTCGACAATCTCCTCTATGGAGTATTCGGAAGAAGAGGTCTCATAATCGACGGCAGCGTATCGGCAGGGAAACGAACCGAAACAGTGAAGGCCTTCCAGAACGGAGAGGCGGACTACATGGTGCTCTCCCTGAGAGCTGCAGGTGTCGGTCTCAATCTCACACGGGCTACCAACGTCATCCATTTCGACCGGTGGTGGAACCCGGCAGTTGAAAACCAGGCGACTGACAGAGCCTACAGAATCGGCCAGAAAGAGAAGGTCATGGTATATAAGTTCATATCGAAAGACACAATCGAGGAGAAGATAGATGAGTTGATACTCTCCAAGAAGGCCCTCGCGGACTCACTCCTCTCCGATTTCGACAGCAGCATCCTCTCCAAGCTCTCTTCTTCCGAGCTTCTGGAGGCCATGCGCTTTGAAGGAGGTCTCAGATGAGCTACGGTTTTTTCCATACCCCGACACAGGCCGAACTCAAGGCAAAGGCGAAAAAGGCTGTAAAAAAAGACTATCACCCGATTGTTCTCTCCTCCAGGACCATATCTTCATCCTGGTGGGGAAAAGCATGGTGCGACAACATCGACCGCTATGCAGATGCATACAACAGGCTCGACAGAGGAAAGAAGTACGTAAGAGCGGATGCTGTCATCGACCTCAATATAAACGGAGGAAGAGTCGATGCGAAGGTCGTCGGTTCGAGAAAGACCCCGTACGACGTAACTGTTGTGATAGATCCCGTCAATAAGTCCAACTACGAGAGAATCGTCTCTATAGCAGAAGGGAAGCTCAAGAGCATATCGGACCTGGAGAGAGGTGAGTTCCCGAAGGAATACAGAGACCTCTTCACAATGAAGGGAGAAGGTCTCTTCCCCAGGCTGAACGAAATCCACTTCTCCTGCTCATGCCCAGACTCAGCCCGCATATGCAAGCACATTGCAGCTGTCCTGTACGCCATCGGAAGCCGCCTGGACGACAACCCCCTCCTCTTTCTGAGTCTCAGAGGAATAGATGTGAAGGATTTCACAGAGCGTCTGATCAAGAAGGAGGCTGCAAGAATCTGGCAGAGTGTCGAGAGCAGTATCGAGAAGGAGAGACTTATCGGAGAAGAGGAGGCCGCAGCCCTCTTCGGCTTTGAAGCTCCCCCTGACGGCGGGGATGAGGAAGAGATCAAAAAGGTATTGAAGAGCCTGAAGAAATAGAGAAGGAGTAATGTATGGTATATCCGAAACCATTGAATAAAAAGACTATTGAAAGAATGTACAGAGAGTCCGGCTTGACGGAGAGGGAGAGGGAATTCCTTTCAGGACTATTTGAAGGTGCTGCATCCCTCTACGGAATCATACAGCTCAAAGATCTCTGGAAAGTCTACAAGGAACTATCAGGAAAGACAGAAACACCGAAAATCCAGAGAAAGGATATATATGCAATTTCATCCATTCTGAGAAGAGAGGAACTCGACTACCGGATATATGAAATCGACGAGCTCTACACGAGAGAGAAGAGGGACGACAAGGAAAGGTTCGTCGTCTCGAGAGATATTCTCCGCGGCCAGAGACTCGATATCTTCTACAAATTACTCCATCAGCAGTATGATAAGCCCTTCTATGTTCCTGATAACCTTGCTTCCATTAAGGGCCGTGTAACGGGAGAAGAGGAGAAAACATTGAAGGATTACCTCGATAATCTTGTCTCCAACTCAGATGTCATTCCGGAATACTCCCCGGGAGAGGATAAGACCATTCCTTCTCCTTACAAGGGAAAGAAGCTCTCCGAAATCATACATATGAGCAGACATGACAGAATCATGATCAAAATACTCACAAGAGATGTTTCCATAGGGAAGAAGGGGGCGGAAAAAGAACTTGAAGAGTATAAGGAGAATGTAGAAAAACCATACTCCTCCCGTATCATGAAGAGCATCTGCTTCGATGCGTTCACCGGCCGTCTCAACCCCCGTGAGCAGATTGAAGATCTGATGGAAAATCTTATTTCTGTCGGAGTCGAGTTGTCACTTGATGAGGCGAATCATCTTCTGAGTCTCGTTTCAGCATTCACGAACAACTCGAGACTTTATATGAACAGGGGATGGACACCGGTGGAACTCAACAGAATGAGAATGAAGGCAAATCCCGGTCCGCTGAGGATACATATCGGAGAGGGAATAAGAGAGGCGATAAGAAATGGGGAAATCTCACTCGAAGAGCTCAGGGAAGGATTGGAGAGGCAGGGGCTTGATGTAGAGTTCAAGTTCAACAATTGAACGGCTCCGGACTATTCTCACAACACTTCGAATATTTCTATATCCAGAGTAGTAGAAAGAAATGCGGGAAAAATATTATACTCACCCTGATGGAAAGATGGCCGAGTGGTCGAAGGCACTTGATTCGAAATCAAGCAAGGGGCAACTCTTCGGGGGTTCGAATCCCCCTCTTTCCGTTTTTT
>CAVJJV010000109.1:0-5018 GCA_963650055.1 Comamonas kerstersii
CGGGAAGGCATCTGTGTCATTCAGAGAGTACATTGATGAAATACCGTTCTGATTTTAAACTTATTTATGGAGGAAAAAAATGGAGAATAAAAGCTACATAGCACGTACAAGCGGGCTCAAGGCGAAGGATTATCTGGGATACGCAATGGTTGACGCCGCAGGGTGTCTTGTCTTCAGCCTTGTCACCACTCTCTTACAGAAATTCTATACCGATATCTTCCACATCAGTCCGATGTTCATCATGGTGATGTTCATCGTCGCAAGGATATGGGATGCAGTAAACGACCCTATGATGGGACGCATATGCGACACGGTGAAGCTGAGTAAATACGGGAGGTACAAGCAGTGGTTCTTGTATATAGCATTCCCGCTTGCACTTCTTTCGGTGCTCATGTTCGTAAAATTCCCGGGACTCGGAGAGGACGGACACTACACGGCTACCTGTGTCTACGCAACCGTCACATACATCCTCTGGGGTATGGCATATACCGTTCTCCAGATACCTTACGGCTCTCTTGCCTCCGTTGTAACTACAGATGACGGGGAGAGAAACAGACTCTCAGTCTTCAGAAGTATCGGGGCGGCGCTCGGATCCATTCCGGTCCTCCTCATCGCTTCATTTGCCTATGCGACAAGACTCGACGCCAGCGGTAATGCCGTAATCGGTGAAAACGGCAAGGCCATCACGGACCTCCAGTACAGGCCGGTAATCACCGGGGTGATCATCATGTCGTTTCTTTCGATGATCATGCTCCTTGTGTGCTTCGTCCTCAACAAGGAGAGAGTGAAGACAAAGCCGCAGCCTAAGGAGAAAGGGGCGGCGAAGAAGGCGGTGAAGACTCTCTTCTCCAACCGCTCGTTCATTGCAATAAGCCTCACGGCCATGCTCCTCCTTGCTGGGCAGATGTTCACGCAGAGTTTCTACACATATGTATTCGATGATTATTTCCATGCCAACTGGATGAACCTTGCCACACAGGCATGTACATACTCTCCCATGATCATAATGATGTTCATTCTGCCGAAGACTGCAAGGAAAATCGGAAAGAAGGAGGTATGCTCCGTCGGAGTGGCTGCCGCAGCCGCAGCAAACCTCATTCTCTTCTTCCTCAGGGGGATGGCACCGGAAAAACTCATGTGGGTCTTCCTTGTCATGTGCTTCATCTCGGGATGCGGTCTCACAACCCTCGTCATGCAGCTCTGGTCAATGGCTACGGACTCGATAGATGAAATCGAGGTTACATCGGGAACGAGAGATGACGGCACCGCCTACTCCGTATTCAACTTCTTCCGTAAGCTGGGGCAGGTCATAAGTGCAATATGTGTCAACGGTGCTCTTATAGGGATGAACTACAAGTATGAGAAGGGTGCTGTGCAGACACTCGAGAACCTCAGGAAGATGTATGACCTTGCCACCCTTATCCCGGCAGTCATGTTCGCACTCATGGCACTCATACTCTTTGTCTTCTACCCCCTTTCGAAGGAAAAGGTCAAAGAGCTTCAGGTGTTGAAGGAGGAAAAGCTCAAGGAGTCATACCTGAGTAACAGAATCGACATCTAGCTCTTTCAAGAGCTTGTCACTTCAGCTTTGGGACTTCCCTTCAGGAGGAAATTAAGCGTCATCCTGACCAGCGAGGGATGTCCCATTTTTGTTCCATTCTTCCGGATGCACAGTACTCCCTTTCTCTTCCATTGAGGTAGTCCGTCCCTGTTGGGGTTCCCTGTCGAAGCAAAGGATGCAATGTATGCTCTGAGCTCTCTCGAGGCTTCATAGTCTCTCTCGGTGTATTCTCTCCAGGAAGAGTCGAGAGTTCCGAAGATATACCTGAGGTCACAGGAATGGAATGCCCTGTTATCGTCCCCCGGGGCATCGAGGTCGAAGAAATATCTGTAGCCGTTGTTGTCGCGGGCGAATCTGTTTCCTATGTGGGCAAGAATCGGGGCATACATGTCATTGTTCGTGTAGCTTATCATATAGTCGATTTTGAGTGGCTTCTTCATGAGCTTATCGATACTCTCGGGGATAAGAACTCCGTCTACGACAGGCATTGTATGATAGACTGTATCCTTTCTTTCATTCTTCATGGTCTCGACTGCGTCGAAGAGCTTTTTTATATCCAGTCTTCTGAGCTCTTCAAGTGTCGTGCAGCCGGCCCTCTTCATGAGTTCAAGCCAGTATTCCCTGTTGTCCCGGGCCTTCCTCGGGAGGGAGAATGAGGGGAACAACCCCGCACCGGAAATCATGAAGGCACGCTTGAAGAGCCCTTTGTTCGCCCTGTTCAATACAAGATACTGAATGGACATTGCACCTGCGCTTTGTCCCATAAGAGTAATATTCTCCCTGTCGCCGCCGAAGGAGGAAATATGTCTTCTCACCCACTTCAATGCCTGGAGAATATCATCCAGGCCGAAGTTGCCGTCCCTACCGTACTCCTTCTCTATCTCCTCATGGGTCAGGTAGCCGAGTATTCCGACACGGTAGTTGATGAATACCGTAACTATTCCCTCTTCTGCAAGTGCACTCCCGTCGAATTCTCCCTCGGAGTTTGCACCGCTGTTGAACCCGCCCCCGTGGACAAAGACAATCACAGGATGTAACCCCGGAGTAAGAGGCGTATATATGTTTAGATTGAGGCAGTCCTCGTCGTATTTGAACTTGATTCCCTTCCTGAACTCGTTATAGTAGAAGAGTCTCTCCGGGTTCTCGAGGTGTTCATACCATTCTCTGCTCTGGGGGCATGCATTCCCCATACCTGTTGCATCATAGATTCCGGAAGCAGAATCTACAGAACGGGAGTACTCAAACCTCCCCGCCTCTCCGTAGCGCACACCGAGGTATCTGTTACACCCTGCGGTGTGTATACCCTTCACTCTACCATACGTTGTTTCAAGTTCAATGAATTCAGCCATGAACATATTTTAAATGCTTTGTATGAAATTAACAGAAGATTCTGCTCTATTAAACGGCTTTCATGTTGTCTCAAAAAGAAAGAGGAGAAGATTTCACTGTCCTCTCCCTCCTTTCCTATTGCAGATTCTTTCTGTTGACTATTCTTCTATTTCAATCGAGTTCACGTGAGACAAGTTCCAGTGCCGAGGCAATCGTCCTGTCCATATCATAATACATGTACTCGGCAAGTCTTCCTCCAAGAATAAGATTCTTCTCCTTCCCGGCAAGGAGTCTGTACTTACTGTAGAGCTCCTTGTTCTTTTCGTCATTCACCGGATAGTAGGGTTCTCCCGTCTCTCTGTAATCAACAGGATACTCACGGCTGATCCATGTACAGGGCGAGACTGCTTTCTCGAAATGCTTATGCTCGATGATTCTTGTATACGGGACTTCACGCTCGGTGTAGTTCATTACGGCTACTCCCTGATGGTTCTCCTCCTCAAGTCTCTCGAGTTCGAACTTCTCGCTTCTGTAATCGAGGCCGCCCAGGGAGAAATCATAGAGGGCGTCAAGCATGCCGGTATATAATACCTTCTCAGCCCTGGAGTTATACTCAGCCCGGTGCCTGTTGTAATCTACGTTGAGTTCGATATCGGAGAGAGAGAGCATCTTCTCGATTATCTTCGTGTAGCCCCCGATTGGTATTCCCTGGTAGCGGTCGTTGAAGTAGTTGTTGTCGAATGTGTATCTCACGGGAATTCTCTTAATGATATCAGGCGGAAGATCCTTCGAGTCCCTTCCCCACTGCTTTTCCGTGTAGCCTTTGATGAGGATATCGAAGAACTCCCTCCCGACAAGGGAGAGGGCCTGCTCCTCGAGGTTGGCCGGGTTGTCGGAGGGGATTCTCATACTCTCGATCTTTCTTCTCGCCGACTGAGGCGTCGATGCCTCATCTCCCCAGAGTTCATAGAAGGTGTTCATGTTGAACGGGAGATTGTAGAGTTTTCCCCTGTAATTGGCGACGGGACTGTTGATATAGTTGTTGAAATCGGCAAACCGGTTTATGTATTCCCATATATCTTTACGGGAAGTATGGAATATATGTGCGCCGTAGAGGTGGATGTTGATTCCATCCCTCTCTTCGGTGTATATGTTTCCCCCGATATTTCCTCTCTTGTCTATGACAAGACACTTCTTTCCTCTTTTACCTGCTTCATAAGCAAAGACGGAGCCGAAGAGGCCGGATCCGACAATCAGATAGTCATACATACTCCGATTATAACAGCATAAAGATACAATTGAGAAGAGACGGCCTTTGTTGTACTATCATCTACATGATCAGATATGACTTCAAAAAAGCGGATAACCTTTCCTCCGCACTCGATAATCTATATACGATAATAAAGCTCCTGAGATCCCCGGAGGGATGTCCCTGGGACAGAATACAGACGAACAAGACAGCCACGGAGAGTCTCATCGACGAGAGCTACGAGTATCTTGAGGGTGTCCTCGATTCCGATACCGCATCAGAGCGCGAGGAGATAGGGGACGTCATGATCAACGTCTTCATGACTCTCTATATCCACGAGGAGAACGGAGACTTCAAACCCGAGGATGCCGTGAACGAAGTATGCGAGAAGCTCATCAGGCGTCACCCCCATGTCTTCGGGGAGGAGAAAGCTGCAGATGCAGGCGAAGTGCTCTCTCTCTGGAACAGCGTCAAGGAGAACGTCGAAGGCCACAGGGATAAGAGCGAGGATTTCTTCTCTCATATTCCATCC
This sequence comes from Comamonas kerstersii, assembly GCA_963650055.1. Taxonomy (GTDB): domain Bacteria; phylum Spirochaetota; class Spirochaetia; order Sphaerochaetales; family Sphaerochaetaceae; genus Ornithospirochaeta. The sequence continues at coordinate 4,672 of CAVJJV010000109.1, forward strand.
TCACTTCCCCCGTTGATGAGTGCATATGAAATCCAGAAGAAACTCAAGAAGGTCGGATTCGACTGGGATAATGTCAACGGTGTACTCGATAAGGTAAAGGAAGAACTCGGCGAGGTTGAAGAGGCCGTGAAGGAGGGAGACAGAGACCACATTGAAGAGGAAATCGGAGACCTCCTTTTCTCTGTTGTCAATCTCTCGCGCTTTCTGAAAGTCCGCCCCAACACTGCTCTCTTCAGATGCAACAACAAGATTAAATCACGTTTCCAGAAACTCTTCGACCTGGCAGCAGAGGAGAATATTCCTCTCGACAAAGAACACGTCAGGGAGATGAACGAACTCTGGGACAG
>CAVJJV010000110.1:0-12371 GCA_963650055.1 Comamonas kerstersii
GAACTTGAAAGATGAACTTGAGGCCGGCCCCGCGGGGCCGGTCTTATCTCAAGCCATATTCGATAATCAAGCTCTATGAAATCTTACCTCATGAGTGTGATTAGCGAGAAGTACACGTCGAGGCAATCTCGTTCCATCGTTCACCATAGGGTAATATTCGGGATGTATCCCGTATAACCGCGGTAACTGTAGAAGAGGATGTTGTCGTCATCTCCGGCCTTTATAGCACCTGCATGGATGACAGGATATACTGTCTCTTTTCCATCATTCACAATCGTAAACTGGAGATGGAACTCGTACCTGTCGTCGTTGTGTTTGATGACTGTCCCCTTGACCGACATTGTCGATATGAGCGTCTCACTTTTCGTTGTCCAAGCCACCTGGCAGTCAGTCTTGAATGTGAGGCCCTCTATATCTATGTTGTATTTGTCTTCATAGCTTGATGTATGCACAATATTCGAAGTATTCTTTGTGATATGCTTCAGCGAATCTTCGTCAAGCTTTACGGTGACATTAACGTTATCGAGGTTGTACTCTCCGCCGTTGATTTTAAGTTTGTTTGCGTTCATCCTCATGTTTGCAAAAAGGTATTTAACAGTATTGCTTGAACCGTCGTCAGAGATGCTGAAGATACTTTTGACATCCGTTGCTCCAGACATGAGACCCTTACATAAGGTGTCGTTGAGGAGTGTCCTTGTAATGTTGTGGAGGCACCTCACTTCGTTCTTTAGATTAGTTACATTCTGGTCGGATGTCTCCTCCTGTGATGTTGAAGCTTTCCAGTATACAGCCTTTAGTGTGATATTCGATGTGACGGGAGTGGAGAAGTCATAATACGAACCGTCCTTCGTCCACCACATGAATCCCTTCGTCCCGTTTTTGTCTGGGCTCTTCGGCTCTGATGCTTTTTCTCCTTCCTTCACGAATTGCGTTTCGGGAGTATATGTTCCGCCGTCGGAATCGAAGGAGACTGTGTAGCCGTTGATGTAGACAGGTACAAGTGTGATGTTGTCCACAACAGGTGAGTCGAAGTTGTACTCAGTATCTGTTCCCTTGAGTACCCAGCACTTGAAACTCCATGCGCCGCTTTTCTCCGGGGCGTCGATTTTTACGGCCTTGGTATTTTCCTTCACTGTCTGGGTGCTGTATTCTTTTCCGTCGGCATCCTTGAATGTGACGGTGTACTTATCCCAGTAGTCGGCTCTAATTGTGAGATTGGATGTTACTTTTGTATCTGCAAAATCAAACTTTGACGTCGAACCGTCTGCATTCACGACCAGCCACTCCTTGAAACCCCATTTCGCGCTGTTTACGGGAGTCTTCGGCTCTATTGCATAATCACCTTCTTTGACATACTGTATGTCGTTCTGGATGGATGAACCTCCCTGTGAGAAGATTGTGACGGTGTATGTAGTGTAGTAGACAGCTTTAAGGGTAAAGCTTTCGGTGACGGGCTCGTTGAAGTTGTATGCATTCTCAGATTGAGTTCCAGTACTGTCCACCTTGACCCACTCTTTGAAATATGTTTTCTTCTTCTCTGGATCTTTGGGCTGTATTACCGTCTCTCCTCCCTTGAGAACCTGATTTGATATACTAGTTCCGCCGTCGGAGTCGAATGATACCGTGCAATACTGTGCATCTATATATACAGCGCGGAGGGTCAGGTCGGATGTGACAGGCTCTTCCTTCGAGAAATCGTAGTATTCTGTAGTACCGTCATCAAGGACTTTTACCCATTTTGCAAAGCCTGCGGTTCCTTTTTTGATTGGCGCTGCGGGCTCGACGAGCGCAGTTCCGTCTATCACCTCCATCGGAGATACAAAGGATCCTCCATCGGTGTCGAATGTGACGATATGTAGTGTCCAGTATTCCGCTTTGAGTGTGATGTCGGATGTGACAGGAGAGGAAAAGTCATATTTGACGCCGTTTAGTCTCCATTCCCTGAACATTGAGTTCTCTTTCACAGGATCCTTTGGCTCGATAACTTTGTCGCCGTCCTTGACAGACTGGCTTTCTATTTCCTCAAGTCCTCCGTCGGTATCGAATGTGACGGTATGTATTGCCGAGTATTCCGCTTTGAGCGTGATGTCGGATGTGACAGGAGAGGAAAAGTCATATTTGACGCCGTTTAGTCTCCATTCTTTGAATGTGCAATTCTCCTTCACAGGATCCTTGGGCTCAATTACTTTGCCGCCATTCTTGACATATTGATTTTCTATTTTTACAAGTCCTCCGTCGGTATCGAATGTGACGGTGTATAACGATGGACCGTCGTTGCTGCATCCAGCAAGAACAAGTAATAAGGTGAGTACAGATAGTATTGTCATAATTTTCTTCATAGGTACCTCGTTGTTTTATTTAGATTCTCCCGCTTCTCCGGAAAGGGAAGGGTAGATTCTGGTGAATTTCACTCCTTCATATTCGTAGACGACCTCGATTCTGCCATCATCGAGCGTGTGTGTCGTAGCTCTAAGCGTCGCATATGTTTTTCCGTCCTTCGTCAGAACGGCTTCTGTCAGCTTCGTCTTTCCGTCGGTGCCGGCAGCCGTTATTTCAGCATCAATGCTGAATGTTGCGTCGACATTTCTGTATATGCTGCCACCTGTGGATTTGTCTATGAACTGTAGTGAGAGTTTAAAATCTTCAATCTTAAGCGACATGGTTTTATCATCTTTTTTCGAAGAGTTTTTCTTTATTGTCGAAGCACTCTGGACGGGAATGGTTTCGATTGATGCGTTATCTTCATAGATGACTGTCTTGTCGCCGATGGAAAGAGAGAGCTTCTCGGTTGTCGGGTCTACAGATAAGAGTGCGCTCAGAAGAAGTGTCCCCATCTCGCGGTATCCCGCTTCCGTCTTCGGAAAGAGTCTCTCATCGACTATGTTGTAGCCGTCGAATATGATGCTCTTCGACGAAAGCAGACTCGTGATTCTGTAGATGCATTCTGCTCTGAGGACCTTGTTGTAGAAGTCCTCGCGTGTGAGGAATGCCGCCTCGAGCACGGTGTCCTCCGTGATGGGGGAGGAGAAATTAAATTCGGCTCCGTTCTTCGTCCAGAATCTGAAGCTGCGCCAGCCGTTGCTGTCGAGAGGGTCTTCGTCCGGCTTTTCGAGTTCTGCCGTACCCGCAGACGATGCGATGAGCCTGAGTTTTCTCACTTCCTCTCCGTTTGCAGGATCAAACGTGACGCTGTAGAAGGTTACCTTTCCAGCGGCGTTCCCGCTCAGCTTTGAATCAGTTAGATGAGTTTTCTTCACTATGAGTGTCGAGACAGTGGATGAGGCTGTGTGCTCGTTCGCCATTGTAAAGACATAATGAACTGCCCCGGCTGTGAATGTAATATTGATGTTGCCGTCTCTGTCCATCTTCAGGCTGACGCTCTTGAGTGTAAGAGAGAGTGGAATAGATGTGAAGAAATCACCGTTTTTGACAACCTTTCCGTCCTCGAGTTTTCCCTCTGCGAGGTTGACACAAATAGTGAAGTCATCGGCTTCGATTTCTATTCTGCCGTCATCAAAGCTTCGGTAGTAGAATTTCTTTGCGCTCGTATCGAACTCAGTCGTGTCGACTATTTCATAGTAGAGAATCTTATCAGGAAGAGTGAGGTTCTCGCCCCGGATGTAGAGGTCGTAGTATTGATCTTTGAAGTAGCGGAAGTTCAGCGTTGTCTTATCTACGCCTTTCGAGGCTGCAAGAAAGAGCTTTATCAAATCGCTGTTTCTGAAGCCTGCCGTTGTTCCGTCCCCGCTCTCGTTTGCAGCGCATGAGGAAAGGACCTCTGCAAATCTCATCACCGAGAGCGCTTCTTCAAGTGATATATTTGAATCCGTAAATTCATTGTAGCATACCGCCTTAAGCGTGAGGTCTCTCTCGACGGGGAGGGAGAAATCGTAATCCACATAATCCTCTCCCTTCTTCACCTGCCACTTCTCAATCAGGCGTGAATTGCATTCCGTTATGGAGGGAACGGGGAACAGGTCGCCGTAGCTGACCTTTATTCTGCTTTCAATCTCTTTGCCTTCCGGATCAAGGAGTGTCACATACTCTGCTTCCCTGTAGTAGGCATAAAGTGTGAGGTCCGAGGTTACCGGAGTCGTGAAATCGTATTGAGTCTCCCTCGGCTTTTCACTGTCCTTTGCCCATCCTTCGAGCGCGCCCATTGCCGGGTTTACGGGGTCTGAAGCGGGTTTATTGGCATTTTCGCCATCGCTAATCAGCTGTGTTTCGTAGAGAGATGTGCCGTTGAGGAATGTGACTGTATATGCCTTATTGTAGATTGCATAGAGGTGAAGGTCTCTCTTGACGGGTTGAGTGAAGTCATACTCGGTCTCGACTCCACCCGGGCTTTTCGTAATCCAGGCTTTGAATCTGCCCACTTTTGCCTCTTCGGGAGCCGATGGGTCTGTATAAGGCTTTACGGCCGTCTTCCCGTCAGCGACATCCTGTATGAATGTATTTCCGTATCCGTCGTCGAATAAAACCTGATGGACGGATGAGTCGACCTCGTTGTCGCATCCCGTAAGAATGAGGAGAAAAAGTAAAAACAGCGGGAATATTCTTTTCATAAACGACCTCTATTTTTGTGCTAGTGAAAAGGTAGTTATTTGACCCTCTGTTGTCAATCTCGATTTATACCCGTTTTCCTTTTTTCTTTGAAATCTGAAGAAATCGTAAAACAGGAAGAATCCCTGTGATGGGGTGTCGAATCAGGTCAATTCGTCTTCAGCCCATGAAGCACGAAGTAGTATGCCGGCAGTTGAAACGCTTCTATAATGGTTGTAAGCTTTTTTTTGATGACGAAGCTATACACCCTTAACACATCTCTCGTCTCTGATGACTCTCTCAAGTTTATTTCCCGTGAGAGAAAGATGAAGGCTATGCGTTATTCTTATGAAAAAGACAGAAAGCTCTCTCTAGCTTCATCTATACTTATTTCCCGCGGTCTTGAGGAATACGGGATAGATGAGAGAGATATCATTTATGCATACGGAAAATACGGTAAGCCCTATTTCAGGGACTATCCCTCGATTCATTTCAATATCTCACACAGCGCTTCTCTAGCTGCGGCGGTATTTTCGGATGTGGAGGTCGGGTGCGATGTTGAAGTTATCACTCCATACGATGAGGATGTTGCGGCAATGTGTTTCACGCCCCGTGAGAGGGAGAATATCATGTTATCTGAGGATAGAGCGCTCGCTTTTACACGGCTATGGTGTATAAAGGAGAGCTTTTTGAAAGCCACGGGGCTTGGCCTCGAGAGAGGAATGGACAGCTTCGGTGTGGAAATCAATGACGGGGGTATCTTCCTGGAAGAAGATATCGATAAAAAAAAGTGGAAAATAAGTACATCGATGGTGGATAATTATTTCATAGCCGTTACGGAGGAGGAAATAAATGAGTGACGACAGCAGATATTTCATAGAAAAGCTTTCCGGTGTTGAGGTGGACTCAAATCTCATAGTGGATTTTCCCGATAATGAAATTACGGATGAATATGGAATGGTGGAGGCCGGGTACAAGGGTGTCGGAAAGAAAGACGAGAATACGCTCATGGCGGCTTTCGCCTATACTCTCTCAAAAGCAGTGGCTGGTAATGAGGTTCTGTTTTTCTCCTCGTCACTTATGCCACATTACATAAAAATCGAGGACGGAATTCCTGTCTCCGACTATATCAAAGCCGTATCCAAATCCTTTAACGAGGATATTAATCACCCTGACTTTGACTATAAGACGCTCCAGAAAGAGCTCAACATCAAAGCCGATGTCATATTCGGCCTCAATAATGAAGCGTCTCCGCTCGTCAACCTCTATGTCTCGGAAGATAAGGTGTTTCTGAAGTATAGATCGTCCATCTACAGCGAGAGTAACATGAAGCGCTTTTTAAAGCTCTATACTTCCATTCTCGAAGGTTTTGAAAAGTGCGGGAAACTATCAGATATAGTCTTACAGAGTGAAGAGGACAGAGCCCTTATAGAAAGTTTCAATAATACCTCAGTTCCCCTTACGGAGTATCAGACGATATCTCAGCTCTTCAGGGAGAGTGTGAACAGGAATCCGGATGCTGTAGCTGTGGTAGCAGGAGATGTTAAACTCACATATTCCGAGCTCGATGATCTATCTGACAGAATTGCCTCCTACCTCTCTTCTCAGGGAATCGGAAAAGGCGATTTCGTTCCCATTCTCATCAAGCGTTCACACTGGATGCCCGTTACGGCCCTGGGGGTAATCAAGAGCGGGGCGGCATATCAACCGCTGGACCCGAACTACCCCGAAGAAAGACTTTCGTTCATGCTTGAGGATACCGGAGCCGATTTTCTAATTGCAGATGAAGATTTACTCTCACTCATACCCGGTTACAGCGGGAGAGTATTAAAAACGGAAGAGATAGCATCTCTCGAGAGGGGAGTTGCAACCCCCGGCCCATCTCCTGATGATACCTTCATTCTCCTCTATACATCGGGAACGACGGGAAAGCCCAAGGGAGCGATGCTTACCGAGAGGAACATAGTCAGCTATGTGGAGAGTTATATCAAGAGAGTATCTCTCGATTCCTCCTCACGTGTTGCAGCCTATGCCTCATTCGGTTTTGATGCCTCTATGATGGATATGTATCCGACCCTCATCAGCGGGGCCCGGCTCTATATAGTTCCGGAGGAAATCAGGGCGGATTTCATTTCCCTTGATGAATTCTACATTACGAATGAAATTACCCATGCCTTCATGACGACGCAGGTTGGGCGGCAGTTCGCGCTCTTTACTTCCTCCAAAAGCCTGAGGTATCTCTCCGTCGGAGGAGAGAAGCTGACGCCGCTGACACCTCCGGAGAGACTTACGTTCATCAACCTCTACGGCCCTACGGAGTGTACCGTAGCCGTTACGAGCTATCCTGTGAAAAAGGAGAGCCGTCTTCTTCCGATAGGAAAACCACTCGATAACACAAAACTCTACATAGTGGATTCCTTTATGAGGCCTCTTCCTATAGGAGAAGCAGGAGAGCTCTGTATAACGGGACTTCAGGTCGGAAAGGGATACTACAAAAGGCCTGAAAAGACAGAGGAAGTCTTCATCCCCAATCCCTTTGAAAACAGAGAAGGGTATGAGACTTTATACCGCACCGGTGATATCGCACGCTGGCTCGAGGACGGCAACATCGAATTCATAGGACGCAATGACAGTCAGGTGAAGATAAGGGGCTTCAGGATAGAGCTTACGGAGGTCGAGAAGGTTATAAGGGACTATCCCGGCATAAAGGACGCAACAGTCGCCGCATTCGATTCTCCCTCGGGAGGAAAGTACCTTGCGTCCTACGTCGTCTCCGACAGTAGAATAGATATCGAGGCCCTCAACGCATTCATACGGGAGAGAAAACCTGATTATATGGTGCCTCAGGTTACCATGCAGATAGACGCCATCCCCCTTACCGCCAACCAGAAGGTCAACAGGCGTGCTCTTCCGAAGCCGGAGATTGCCTTGGGAGAATACAAGGCGCCGGCAAAGGGACGTGAGGAGAAAGTTGCATCATTTGTTGCCCGTCTCTGTTCAGTGGAGAGAGTAAGTGCGGATGAAGATTTCTTCGCCCTCGGACTGACAAGTATCGGGGTAATCCAGCTTACGGCGTTTCTGAAGCGTGAGTTCAACGTTTCACTCGGGATATCCGACCTCAGGGAAAATGAGAGTGTTGAAAAGCTCTGCAGGTTCCTCAACACCGTTGCTCCGCTTAAAGAAAGGGAAAAGGAAGTCTTCTACCCGATTTCCGAGACCCAGAAGGCAATATTCACGGCCTGCCTCAGCGATACGGAGTCCACGCTTTATAACATACCGTATCTATTCCGTCTCAGTGACAAACTCGATACGGGGCGTCTGAAGAAGGCTGTAGAGAAGGCAGTCAATGCTCATCCTTACCTCAAGACCATCCTCATTCTCAATGCCGACGGAGAGGTTAGGGCTGTCAGACGGGATGAAGCGAAGGTGAGTATCAGGGAGGAGATGGTCGATACGCTTCCTCCGAAAGAGAAACTTGTGAGAAGTTTCTCCCTCACGGAGAAGGAGCTTTACCGCATCGTCTTCTACCATACTCCCGAGGGCTCCTACCTCTTTATGGACATCCATCACATCATATTCGATGGAACATCGTTTGTAATACTTCTCGAAGATATCGAGAAGGCATATAAGGGTGAGAAGATAGAAAAGGAGAAGTATACGGCATTCGAATTCGCCCTCGATGAAATTGATGAGATGAATAGCTCGAAATACAGCGACGCCAAGGCATACTACGATGCTATCTTTTCCTCTCTCGACACTGCTGACTATCTTCCCCGGAGCGACAGAAAGGAGGGTGAGGAGAGGGCGTTTTCCGAGTTCTCCCTCTCTTCCGCCCTCACACGGGGCGAAGTTGAAAAATGGTGCACTGAAAGCGGATGCAGTGAAGCTGCGCTCTTCAATACGGCATTCGGCTATACGCTTTCCCGTTACAACGGCACAAAGGACGCTGTCTACGCTACAGTCTACAACGGCAGAAGCAGAGCTGAAATCGAGCGCTCCATCTCCATGTTCGTCAAGACATTCCCCATGTACTTCTCCTTCTCGGGAAGTGAGAGCATAAAGGAGTGTGTCGCAGCTATGGGGCAGCGCTACATGGACAATATGGCCCATGACATCTATCCTTTCTCTGAAATAGTCCGCGAATACAACATTTCCCCCGACATTCTCTTCTCATACCAGGGAAGCCAGTTCGTCTTCGATTCCATCGCAGGTGAGAAGGCTGAAGTTACCTCACTCGAGAGAGACAATGAGAAGGCGAAGATGGTTGTTCTTGTGAGCAAAGAAAAGGAGGAGTACGTCTGGACGTTCTCATTCAACAGTGCACTCTATTCCTCTTTGTTCGTCGAGTCATTTACCCGCACTCTCGACAAAGTGCTAATTGAGCTTGTCAAATGCGAGACATTTTCCTCTATCTCCCCATCCAGTAAAGAGGACCTTCTTCTCATCGACTCCTTCAACAAAACGGAGAAGAAATACGACAGAACGGAGACTGTAGTATCATTAATAAGAAAGAGTGCTCTTAAGTACCCTAAGAAGACCGCTGTCGTATTCAAGGACGTAAGACTGAGCTATTCCGAACTCGATAAGCTTTCCGATAACATTGCCTCCCGCCTCTCTAAGAACGGGGTCGGGAAAGGAAAAGCCGTTCCGATCCTCATCAGACGTTCCCAGTGGATGCCTCTTTGTGCTCTCGGCGTAGTCAAGAGCGGGGCTGTATATCAACCGCTGGACCCGAGCTACCCCGAAGAGAGACTTTCGTTCATGGTTGAAGACTCGAAGGCAGACTTCATTATTGCAGATAGAGCACTCATGTCCCTCATTCCCGCTTACAGAGGAGATGTTCTCTATACAGATGAAATCATCTCTCTTGAAGAGGGGACTCTTCCTCCTTCTCCTTCTCCTGACGATGACTTCATCCTCCTCTATACCTCCGGAACGACGGGAAAGCCCAAAGGGGCGGTATTAAGGCACCGCAATATCCTCAACTACGCCTATGCGTACATACGGACTACAAAACTGGGTCGACACAGTCGTGTCGCATCATATGCCTCCTTCGGTTTTGATGCCAATATGATGGATATCTACCCGACGCTGATGTGCGGGGCCACCCTCTATATACTCCCCGAAGAGATCAGGATGGACTTCCCGCTCATTGACGAGTATTTCTCAGTCAATGCAATCACCCACACCTTCATGACGACGCAGGTGGGACGTGAATATGCACTCACTATGACTGCAAAGAGCCTGAAATATCTTTCTGTCGGAGGCGAGAAACTTACTCCCTTCACACCGCCGGACGGCCTCGAGTTCTACAATATATACGGCCCGACGGAGTGTACGGTTGCAGTCACCAACTACCTTGTAAAGGATGACAGTGCACTTCTTCCGATAGGAAAACCACTAGAGAATACAAAACTTTACGTTGTCGACGAAGAGATGCACCTGCTTCCTCCGGGCGCAGTCGGGGAACTATGCATTGCAGGACTCCAGGTCGGAAAAGGATACCTCGGGAGACCTGATTTGACAGAAAAGACCTTCATCCCCAATCCTTTCTCAAGCGATGAGGATTACTCTGTTCTCTACCGTACCGGCGATATAGTGAGATGGCTCCCCGACGGCTCGGTAGATTATGTGGGACGTAGAGACGCTCAGGTGAAGGTCAGGGGCTTTAGAATAGAACTCACGGAAATCGAGAAGGTCATCAGGGAGTACAGTGGTATAAAGAATGCAGTTGTCTGTGCATTCGATTCACCATCCGGCGGAAAGTACGTTGCATCCTACATTGTCAGCCCTGATAAAGTCGATATTGCCAATCTCAATCAATTCATTAAGACGAAGCTTCCCCCGTATATGGTTCCGTCCGTCACAATGCAGATAGATGAAATCCCATTGACTGTGAACCAGAAGGTGGATAAGCGCGCACTTCCGAAACCCGAGTTTACACAGAGTGATTATTCAGCTCCCCAGAGCAGCGCCGAAGAAGATTTCTGCTCTGTCTTCTCTTCTGTTCTTGGCATTGATAAGGTCGGACGTGACGACAATTTCTTCGATATCGGGGGATCTTCAATCAGTGCAATGAAAGTAGTCGTAGAGGCCGGCAGGAAGGGGTGGAAAATCGCATACAAGGATGTCTTTGAATACCCGACACCGGGTTGTCTTGCGTCAATAGTTGCTCCTACAGAAATGGATGAAGATGAGAAGAGGGAAGAGAAGAATCAGAGTAATGTCGATGAAGACGGCTATGATTACACTTCAATCAACGCCCTCTTGAGTGAGAATACCCTCGCTTCATTCAAGAGCGGAGGAAAGAAGGAAATCGGGGATGTACTCCTCTTCGGAGCTACAGGCTACCTGGGAATCCACCTTTTATGGGAGCTCATGAAGGATGAAAAGCGTACTCTCTGGGCTGTTATAAGAAGTAAGGACGGAATAGACGCCGAAGAAAGGCTGAAAAAGCTCCTTTCATACTACAGAATGGAGACACTTCTCCCGCTTATCGGGAAGAGAATCATCATTCTCGATAAGGATGTTTTTGATGAGCATTCCCTTGATGATTTCAGAAAAGAGGGTATGACGGTATTCAATGCACTAGCTAGTGTGAAGCACTTTGCAAAGGATGACGAGATTGAGAGGGTCAATGTGGGCTCTACGGAGAACATCATCAGGTGGGCTCTGGAGAACAAGGCACTACTCATCCATATATCGACGGAAAGTACGGCGGGTTACTCTACTTCCGGGAGTGGAAGGTTCTTCTTCACTGAACACTTCCTCTATGACGGACAGATAGTGACGAACAATCAATATGTCAAATCGAAGTTCCTCTCCGAGAGGGCCGTCTATAATGCCATACTTGATAAAGGCTTGAAAGCGAAGGTTATGAGGGTGGGTAATCTCTCTCCGCGCTACAAAGATGGAATATTCCAGATTAACTCCTCATCCAACGGCTTCATGCAGATGCTGAGAGGGTTTATCACACTCGGGGCACTTCCTTACAGCATGGCCGATGAAGAATTCGATATTTCTCCTGTTGACTCTACAGCCAGGGCGATAGTTCTTCTTTCGAAGACTAGTGATAAGTGCATCACATTCATGCCGTCGAACCAGCATCTCTGTCATCTTGAGCAGATATTAAAGGAGATGAATGGAGAGATTGAGCTCGTTGAAGACGATGAGTTTGAAAAGAGACTGGACGAAGCGCTCAAAAACTCCGCCGCTTCAGATAAGGTAAGTTCCCTCATGACATATACACCTGGAAAGGGAGAGGAGAATCTCAGGGAGAACGGCGTTGATACAATCGACAACACGCTGACGCTGCAGATACTCTATCGTCTGGCTTTCCAGTGGCCGATAGCCGACGAAAAGTATGTCAGTGCATTTACCCGGCACCTCAGGGAGACAGGTTTCTTCAGCTGAAAGACTAAAGTGGGGGATTGAGGCTGAAGATGATAGCATATCAGTTATGGAGCTTGAGTAGATAATCCCTTTTAGGCCATATAATTATACTTGATAGTATTGATGATGGAGAGTCAAAGACAGTGTTGCCGACAACTCTCCATCTCTCTTTTTTGTAGGAAGAATTAGAATAGCTACAACGCTTTTTGAGGTAACAGAATATCTACATAAAGATATTTGAATTATCAAATGGCAAATACAGAATCAAACCTTTCCGCCTCTTTCAATTCAGTTGAGCTTTTACTGTACTTGTTGAAAAGTTTAATGATTTATCAAGCAAGTTTTCAATAGATATTGCGAAATATCAAATCCGGGGCTATGATTATTATTGAAAAGTAGGCTGTTGTATCAATCAAGTTTTCAATTGGAGTGATTAT
>CAVJJV010000111.1:0-3672 GCA_963650055.1 Comamonas kerstersii
AGAGTCGAGTAGTCCTTTGTTTCATATTTGACACTCAGATCTCTTGTCTCCCCGTCGAACCTGATGTACGCTACATCATCAACGGGTACCGCCGTCTCTGCATTACAGGAGACGAAGAGTGCGGTTGCTGCCAGAATCAGAATAAAACATCCCAATAGTGTCTTTTTCATTTTCACCCCTTATTATCATTCCCGGTTTTTTAAACCATTTAATTTTCTATCTCTTCTTCCGGAGGCTCTCCGGAGAAATCCTTACTCTATATTCCCGCTTATTCTCGTTGTTGCTCCGCCCGAGAAGACTGCGAAGCTGAAACTTCCCGTCACACTTCCTGTCACAGTGCACTTGTAGGTTGCCGACCCGTCACTATCGACCCAGAGAGATGCAGGATTAGTTGAATCGAGGGAGATAAGATACTTATTGTCACTTGTCTTATCTCCAAGCTTGATTTTGTAGACATTCGTAGATGTCTCTTCTGCTGTTGTGAATGTGTAAGTTTTATTACTGTCAGTAGTACATACAGCTGTTATCGTGAGGGAGGGACTTTCAGCTGTTGTTACAAGGTAGGCATTCTCGAATGTAACATATCCTGTCTCTCCCTGGGGCTTCACGCTGACGGCGACACTCTTTGTCTCTCCGCCTGCAAGGGTTACGGTGAACTCTCCTGACTTATAGACTGCAGTTGAGGTTTCTGCTTTCTTTTCTGAATATGCTGTGAGTGTGAATGTCCACTTTCCCTGACTGAACGGTCCGACACTCTTCGAGAACCCTTTATTCTCATCTACAAGAGTCTCATCAGTCTTTTCTCCCGAGGTTCCGGTGCCGTCGGCCTTTAGAGCTGTATAGTACCAGTAGAGCTCGGAGTAGGATGAAGGAACATACTCCGGTTCAAGTCCCCTGTCTATTCTCTCAAACCTGACGTAGGCGGGAGCATCCTCGGACGGGAGAGTGTTATCACAGGAGAGGGCAATGAGGCACAATGCAGTAATGAGAAGAAGAGTCAATATTTTCTTTGTTGTTTTCCTGTTTTTCATCTTTTCCCCCTAGTTACTCGTCAGAAGTGCAAATGAGATTGTGAGACTGCCCCTTCTGTCGAGGGCATAGCAGAATACCTTGAACTGTGCCTTTCCCCTGATAGCGGAGTTGATGACAAGTTCCCTGGACTCTTCTCCGACCTTCTCTCCGTTCTCGTCAGCCCAGTAGTAGCTCTCCGCGTCTCCGTAGTAGCTGAGCGTCCAGCTGTCGGCTGATGTATCTCTTACGATGTTTATCTTTCCGAATGCTGCAGAGACGTCGAACGCACTCTTCTCTCCTGTCTCCGACCTACCTGTTGCATGACAGAGAGTACACTCTCTCTTTACAACGACCGCTCCGGATGTATCGGGTGTAAATGTGTACTCAAAGTTGTGGTCACCTTCATCGAAGATGCCTCCGCACTCCGTACACTCCTTCCAGTGTTCCTCTCCGTTATCCTGCCACTCAGTCAATGTGTGATCCTTGAGAGGTCTATCTGTCTTCTCGTGGAGTGTACTCTCATCAATGATTACAACAGGGTTATTAGAGAGGGAATACTCGTCTCCGTGGGTCTTACACTTGTAGTAGGCGTCGTGTCCCATCTCTGTACATGTCGACTCAACGGCATTGACGTATTCCCAGACATGGTCTTCACTAGACTCTTCAACATAGTGGCAGAATGTACACTCTCTATTCTGGCTTCCCTTCTCTTCATCAATATGCCAGGGGCCGTATGTATGTGCGGTCTTGTCATATACTTCACCGCAGATTGAACACTTGAGCCAGTGACTCGTCTCATCGTAATATTTCTTGCCGTCCGAGACATGGCCGGAGTATGCCAGAATAAGATCTGCTGTATTTTCTATCTTTTCCTTTCCTTCGCTGTCCTCGAAGTAGCATTTACACCGTGTGCACTCCCACGAGTCTCTCGTGTAGCCGTATGCTATACAGGTAGGAGATGACTTCTCGTGCTTGATAAGGCTGTGACCGAGTGCGGGAATCTCAACTTTACTTGTATAGCCGCAGCCGGGGTTCGTGCAGTAGTGGTATGGTGTCCATCCGTTCTCCGTACATGTGGGGTCTTTTCCCAGGTAGGTGTCACTGAAGATGTGGGTTCCCCACTTCGCTTCGACCTGGGTGTATCCCGGGACCATTACGTCGCCGTTATATACCCTTGCTCCGCTCCTGGTGAGGTACCACCCCTGGAACTCACTCTCCTCCGTCTGTTCGAAGACGGGAAGATTCGTCCATACGGTATATCCCTCCTCGACAGTATTGAATGTAATTGTGGAGAGGATACTCGCCTGGTTGAGGGAGTCGAGCTTTATCTCGGTGAGGGATGAATCAAATACAGTCTTCTCGAGATTCACAAGGTCCTTGTCGCTCTCGAAGCCTGTGAAGTATTTCACCGGGATATCATCTCCGAAGTAGTCGATGGAGGACGGAATGTAGATTTCGCTTATCGCGGCATCCTCGACAATCGATGCCGAATAATATGTTCCGTCCTCGCTGAGGGTGAACTCGGTATAGGGGAAGATATATTCATTGACGCTTCTTCCCTCCTCCATGGGGGTCACCCCGCAGGAAGAGAGGAGCAGAAGGAGAATGAGAGTGATTGAAAGAAAGATATTCCTCTTCATCTGTTTCCCCTCTTAGAAGACATATGCTCCGGAGAGCGTAAGCGAGTCGATGATAAGTGTCACCGAGTTCGTCAAAGTATCATTCGTATTCAGGAAGGATGCACTTACTCTTGTAAATGCTCCCAATGTGAAATGTTCATTGAGAGAGACATCGAGTCCCAGTCTTGAGCCGAAGTAAGGTGCCGTGCTGTACTTACTATTGTTTATATGCCACATTGCGCCGCCGTAGAAGCCGAGGTAGATGTCTGTCCTCTGAGTCACGGAGAGGAGGAAATCAACGCCGCCGCCGATCTTGACGTAGTGCATATCCTGCTTCTTCGGGATGACTGTCTGGATCTTCATCTCGTAGGAGTAACCTGCTTCAGGATAGAGACGCATGAAAGAAAGGGGTGTGTAATCGAGTTCAAGCGTTGCCGAGACTCCGTATATCGTCCCCATGAGTGTTCTTGCATTGTCTATGTAGTGGCCGTTGTAGAAATAGTAGACTGCACTTGAATAGGGTGTAACGTTGAGGCGGAGAGAAAGAGGTATACTGACACTCTCCTTGATATATGTCCCCGTTCCCGACTCGGACCAGGTGGATCCGTCATAGGAAGCCTGGACAAAGAGCGTGTCGGACGAAGTAACCCTGTCAAGTATTATGCTTGTAGTGGAAGAATCCTCCACTTTCCATCCGCCGTCCTCTTCACTGTTGAGCTGCCAGCGGTAGCACTGTACCTTATCGTCAGCACCGGCCCAGCTCCACCTGAGAGTGGATGCATGAGAAAGAGAGAGTACTATACAGAGTGAAAGAAAGAGAACAAGAAGTCTCTTATATCCTAAGTTGATTTTCGGGACATTATGAGAGGCGTCGAAGCTGTGTCTACGATACCCCCCCCCAGTATAATCCCTTATATTCCCATCAATTACTATTCCCCACATGACTATAGACTAATACCCTTTGAATTGTTTTTCAACCCTTATTTTCTCAAGAGTGGACAGTTCTAAAAGGATTTTCATGAAGTTGAACACAAGTCAGAGC
>CAVJJV010000112.1:0-15582 GCA_963650055.1 Comamonas kerstersii
CGACATACGTAATTAGTAATAAAAAAACTACTTCCGGAACCACCCTTATTGCCCTAAGCAATCGGTTTGGCTCTTGCCGCCACAGCATAGTAACCCCATGCATGACGGCGACACTTTGATTAATCTACTTGAATTTGAATATCTTGTCAACACTTTCTCTTATCTTATGTCAACTAAAAAATTTATGGCCTCCCGGAGAGACATCCGGAAGGATTCACAGTCATATTTCAAAGCTTTCTATTGTGAGGAATGCTTCTTCTCATCTTTATCCCAGTTGATGTCGACAAGAAGAATCTCGCCCTTGAAGTTTCTGAAAGAGACCGGATATTTTCTTCATTTTATCTGGCCGATTGCCCCGTCTGCCCTCTTGTTCCATTTGAGTTCGATTACAAGAGGCGGCCATGTGCAGTCGGAAAGAGGTATGTAGACGATATCGGCATAACCTTCCCCAGATGGAAGTTCCTCGAACTGCAGGTAGTGGTCGCGGTACGTGTAATAGGCGAGTTTTATTACACTCCCGAGACTATCCTCCCTGTTGTAATGCAGGGCGGCAGTCTCTTCCATATGAACCTTCCCTACAGTCTCTTCATTCATCTCGACAGTGTCTAAGAAGAGCTTCTCACTCTCCTCAAGTCTTTTCCTGCTCTCTTCAAGTCTGACTGTATGTATCGCACTCTGGAACTCCCTTTTTATCTCTTCATTGGGAATTCGTACAGTTTTCTTCTCCTCGTCATATGCAAGGTACCCCAGATGGATGAGAAGAGTAAGAACATCATCTTTTCCTCTGAAGGAGATAAGGTCATCGGCAAAGCCGACTGTATTAACCTTGACATCTATTCCGGCTATAAGCACTGCGACAGTCCTGCTCAGTCCGTCATATCCCTTACTTATGTACTCAAACTTCGCAGTTGCATGAAGCCTGAATTTAGGCCACTTTTTCCTCTTTTATCAGGCATCGCTTAATGTCATTCGGCAAGGCAGCCATGAATTCATCGACCATGGCAAGAATGGACTCGACAGGGATTGAGAAGGTCTTCGCTACCTTCTCTGCAAACATTGAGAGCAGCTTCGTCAGAGCTTCCTTCATTGCCGCATCAGAGAATTCCTCAACCAGAAACAGAAATAGAGCTCCATAACTCACCTCATCAGTCTCGGTCCGTCTCCGGTATGCCAGCATTTGAAACTGCAGCATCGCAATCGCCGTACTTGCGTGAATCTGCATGTAATCGATGGACTGTGTTGTCTTCTGTAAACGCAGGTAAGATTTCAATGTCTGGAACGAAGTTTCGATGGCCCAGCGTGCACCGAAGTACTCGATTATCTGTTCCGGAGTCAGGTTTGTATCTGTCGAGAGAATGGCAAGAAACTCACTTTTCTTGTTTCTGTTCTGGACAAAGACTATTGTTACTTCCTTCATTTTCTCTCCGTCACGCTCGTAGATAGTAACTGTAGTACTATACTGCCACTTACGTCCTTTGAAGCTTCCGTTTCTGTGCTCCAATCTCCTCTGGATTCTATCTCTTTTCACCAGGATTCTGAATATTTCCTTGAGGGTAAGTTCCCTTTCTTCAAAGATATACTTCGTTTTGTCCTGCTTGAGCATGGTTATAACATCAAGGTTCAGGTCCGTAATTGAGAAGATAGTCTTTGGAGTAGAGAACCATCTGTCACAGAGAACATATTTGGCTTTTGGCCCATACTCCAGAGCCTGTTTTATAAGGTCAATCATTGTCTCGTTCATCTTCTTCTGGGCCAGCTCTCTTATGTTCTTACCGAAACTCCCTTCAGGGATACGGTTCTTATCTTCTGTCGCTTCTTTGATTCTGTTCTCCTTGTTGTTGCTGCTCATGTTGCAGAAACTGACCGGAAGCGCAGTCTTGCCGTCTGACCACTCTACTGTCATCATGCGGTAACCGATGAAATTCCTATTCAATGCATGATCCCAGCATCTTGCAGTGAGCTCAACCTTCTTGGATCTGTTACGATAGAAACTCGAGTCATCCAGAATATAGAAATCCGGCATAGTCTCACCTGTGCAGTCTTTATGACGGAATGGGGAGAGCTCTCGTGCAATCTCATATGCAATCTTCGAAAGCAACATGTTCCAGTCAATCTTCGGAGATTCAAGAAGCCTATGACATGTATCCTTCTTCACGGCATCCATGTTTACTTCCTGGTCATGGGCCATTGTGTGGTTAGTGAAGATACATGAAAAAAGATATTTCAAAACAGAAACCGATGAAATCCCCCTCAGTTTTGCTCCACCGCAACTGTGGAGATTGCTTCCAATCTTAAAATTTGCGAAGAATTCTTCGATGAAAGGTGCATATTCTTTTTCAAAACTGCTATTATCTGTGTACATTTGTTTATATCTCCTTGTCTTGTGTACTTTTTTTTGTAATTTTATTATACACCAAGCAGGGAGATATTTCTATACCTTTAAAGAAAATAATTTAAATAATATACTATTAGATAGGGCCGTCAACTTAGGCTGGAATCAACTGCGAAGTTTGAGGTATTATTTGTCGATTTGACTTCAACCGGTACAAGTGATTTCTTCGTTCTGACAAAGAAATCTTCCTCAAGAGTGGAATTCTCCCTCTTGTAATAGAATAGACTATAACCCTGCTTGACAAGGCTCTCCCCTATTGCATTCTCATAGAGAGCACCATTGTAGACGTTCATGTTGCGGTTTGCTCTCAAGTCCTCCTGACTCTCTTCATCGAGAGAAGCGACAAGTAGTCCCGTATCTTTTTAAGATATACTTTATATCTCGATTGGTCGTAATTGCCCTTCAATGGAAGAGACGGCGTATTAAGAGAGTAACATACGTTGACCAACCCTGCGCCATCAAGCCATTCCACACATCCCCGGAATTCACGGAATCTGGCACCGCTTGAAATCTTCGAAATCTGGAATTTCTTGTTTTCCTTCGCCAGCTGGACAGGAATATTCTCATAGACATTGAGGACGCGCATTTTGTCCAGGCCCTCGACATATTTCTTTATATCCTCCTTGTAATCTGCGAGAAGTTCCTGCTGCAGAGCAAGCGAACCTTCAAATGTACCTTTTTTGATATACGATACCACAACACGCGGCATACCGCCTATTATGCAGTATTCAATAAAAAGTCTGGTGAAAGTTTCAAAATATGAAAAAGGAAAAGGCTTGTCTTCCTTCATGTATGATAAAAGCTCTTTTCCGATGGTCTCATCGTACCCTTTGGCCCACAGAAATTCCTCATAGTCCAGAGACTCGAGAATGTATTCTGATTTGTTCCCGACACTGTTGCTCTCAATACGTTTGTAGTTGATTCCGAGCATTGAACCGGAACAGATGCAGTCAAATCTCCTATCCTCGTTGAAAGATTTGAGAGCGGTAGCTATTTCAGGATAGTCCTGAATTTCATCAAAGAAGATAAGAGTTTTATGTTCGATGAACCTGAACGAAGGATTTATTACGGAGATATTCGAAATTATGCTTTCCGTATCATAACCGTCAGCACATATCGTCCTGTATTTACTTTCCAGAGCAAAATTGATTTCCACAAAGTTGTCATAGCGCTCTGCAAAGTGACGGACAGCCTCTGTCTTTCCCGTCTGCCTCGACCCTTGATTATAAGAGGTTTTCTGTCTTCGTCTTGAGCCCATACAAGAAGATAATCATCAATTTCCCTTGTATTACACATTTTATGAGCGACTTTTCTCAGGGCTCTCACATTTTATGAGGGAGTTTCCTCTTTTCTGTAGGGGAAGCACTTCTCCAGATATTCCAGATCAAGCTCTCTGTAGAGCGGGAATCTCGAGAGAAGCCCCTCAACTCTTCTTCTGGCCTCGGTCTTCACATCCTTTCCGGCCTGTGCCCTGTTTCTGCTTACCTCGCCCTTGTGTTCGCCTTTGGTGATAACCAGGGGTTTTGCATTCTCGAGGACAGTTGTGATTATGTCTGCTATCTCGTCCATCTCCATTTTCCCCATGCCGAGGGTCGTAACGGCTGCCGTTCCGATTCTGAGTCCGGATGTATACCATGCACCGTTTCTGTCGAACGGAAGGGCATTGCGGTTGAGTGTGATTCCGCATTCCCTCAGAAGACTCTCCGCCTGTCTTCCGTTGAGACCGTATGGAGAGACATCGAGAAGCATGAGATGGTTGTCGGTTCCACCTGTGAGAATCCTGACGCCCCTCTTTATGAAGGATGATGCAAGAGAGGAAGCATTGGAGACGATATTTCCTGCATATTCTCTGAACTCACTCCTCTCCGCCTCCTTGAGTGCGACAAGCTTTGCAGCCATCACCTGGGGAAGAGGTCCGCCTATTACAAGCGGGCAGCCCTTATCGACAGACTCCTTGAACTCCTCTTTACAGAGAATCATTCCACCCCTCGGACCGCGGAGGGTCTTATGGGTTGTCGTCGTTACAACATCTGCCCACCTTACAGGTTCATAGTCACCGTCGAAAACCTTACCGGCGACAAGACCGGCGAAGTGAGCCATATCGACCATAAAGACGGCACCGACGGAGTGGGCGATTTCACTCATCCTCCTGAAGTTGATTTTTCTGGGGTAAGCCGAATAACCGGCAAGAAGGATAAGAGGCTTTATCGTGCGGGCAAGTCTCTCGATTTCGTCGTAGTCGAGAAGTCCCGTCTCCCTGTCTACGGCATAGGAGTACGCATCGAAGAGCTGGGCTGATATATTCTGTCTGTAGCCGTGTGTCAGATGGCCGCCTGAGTAGTAGTCCATGCCGAGAAGTCTCTGGTTATGCAAGAGCTCCCTTACTCTGTTCCAGTCCTCTCTCTTCATATCGGAGGGATTCTTTATCCCCATCTCCCCAAGAGCAGGAACCTGGACTCTTTGATTGAGAATGGCCCAGTAGGCACAGAGATTTGCATCCGCACCGCTGTGAGGCTGGACATATGCATGTTCGGCGCCGAAGAGTCTCTTTGCCGTCTCCACCGCCTCGTTCTCTATCTCGTCGACATTGTCGCATCCGGCATAGAAACGATGGAACGGATAGCCCTCGGCGTACTTGTCGGTGAGGAGGTTGCCCATTGCAGCCTGCACGGAGAGTGATGAGAAGTTCTCGCTTGCTATGAGCTTGAGATTTGTTCTCTGATCCTTGAGCTCCTTGACGATAAGAGATGAAAGCCCGGGGGAAACTCTGGCCACCAGATCAAGTTCCGAGAGGAAATACGCCGTCTCCTCGCTGATAATACCATCATTCTCTTTCAGATAATCACTGAGTGCTCCCATAGCCTGCACCTCCTTGAAACATGTGTAAGAATGTACCTTTCACCCGTTTTCTTCAAGACACTCCGCTCTTCAATTGACATATCTTTTTTCTATGTCTAAACTGTTCGAGGTTTCAAACTTAGGAGAAAGAATGGCTAAAGAAGAAGCAATTGAAGTGGAAGGCGTCGTCAAGGAAGCCTTACCGAATACGACATTCCGCGTAGAACTGACAAACAAACTTGTCATCCTTGCACACCTCTCGGGAAAGATGAGAAAACACTACATCCGTATCGTCCCGGGTGACACCGTCAAGGTTGAACTCTCGCCCTATGATCTCACAAAAGGCAGAATCATCTACAGAGAGAGATGAAACAGCGGGCTCGAAGGCCCGTTTTTCATTCACTTTTTTCCTTGAGTATTATCCAGAGTGCACCGCTTCCGCCGCGCTGCAGAGGCGCAGGACTGACTTCCTGTACATGGGGTGACGAAGAGAGGAGCGATAGTGCAAGAGAGCGCAGAACCGAGCTCCCGCTGTCACTGTGAAGTCCCTTGCCGGTTATGACGGAAACCTTTCTCAATCCGTGTTCCACACTTTCATCAAGAAAAGCAGAGATGAGTTCTCCGCTCTCCTTCTGTGTCTCTCCGTGAAGATCCAGCGTGGCCTGGACGCCCATGCGTCTCAGTTCGTTTATCGTAAGAGGAGTCTTCTTCTTTCTGCTGTCCCCCTTCTCTTCAACTATCTGGGAGAATGTCTTACCTATCTTCTTCTCTTCATATGCCGTAAGAATCTCGGAAAATGAAGTTGTCGGAGAATAAGGCTCCGTAGCCCTTGTCTTCTCTTTCAGGGTCTCCTTCTTCTCCTCTTTCTCCGTCCTCTCTTCCTTTTTCTTCGTCTCAACTGGTCTCACATAGTTTTTGTTGGCTCCTCCCAGAACGGACCATGAGACAGTGTCCGGGACCACATCGTCTTCACGCCTGATAAAGAAGGGGTCGGACGGGGGAGAAACGATATCTTCTTTCAAAGTTGTTACAGCTCCGGAGGGAGTATCGGATACAGTCTTCTTCTCCGAGTAGGATATGAGGATTTCTTCAAAGGACTTTGTCGGAACATATGCCTGTGTCGTCCTCTTTATCTCCCTTGTCTCATTCTTCTCCTCCTTCTCTGTTTCTTCAGCATTCTCTTCCTTTCTTACAAAGTTTTTGTTGGCTCCTCCGAGGACAGACCAGGAGACAGTATCGGGAACGACATCGTCTTCGCTTTCAATGAAGAATGTATGCTCTTCCACCCGTGAGGTTCCGGGGGCGACTTCCGGATTCTCCTTCTTTTTTATACCTGTCTTCTTTCTTTCGTATTCATCAAGAAGCGTGCCGAAGGACGAGGAGGGGGTGTATGAGGAAATACGTTTAGAAGAGCTTTTCTTCTCCCCTTCCTTCACTCTTACATAATTCCTGCTGGCCCCGCCTATGACCGACCATGAGACCGAGTCGGGAACAGGAGTGTCATCACTCTCTTCGGTCAACAGGGTGGAGCCGCGGAGAAGATTGTCGACAGAAGAGGATGCATCAGAGTTGTTTTTCCTGCTTTCCTTCTTACTCTCCTTCTCCCTGTATATACCCTCATATTCATCGAGAATGGATTCAAAGCTTCTTGTAGCTTTATATGAAGATCTGTTCTCCTCCCTCTTTATTTCCTTTTTCTTCTTTGTTCCGTTTCTACCGCTCTCCCATTCATCGAGGATATCACCGAAGGAGGAAGAGGAGGATGCAGTCTTCTTCGGCATGCGGTACGGGTCGCCTGTCTTTTCATAGGATGAAAGAATATCGGCAAAGGAGAGCGAGGGATTGTAGCCGTGGACTATCTCCCCGGGCTTTTTCCCGCTCCTGATCTCTTTTTTAACCTCTTTCTTCTCCTTGAGGACTACTTTTGAAAAAGGATTTTCAGCCGCATTTGCCTCATCTGTCAGAACCCTGTTGAGGTCCGGTCCCCTCTGTTTCTTTCCCACAATCAGACTTCCCTGATATCGAGTACGGAGTCGACAAGAGGTCTGATGGTCTCAGCCACGGTATCCTTATCTATTCCGTTGACCTTCATAATAATCGTCGAATAGCCCATCTCGGTGTCGAGATTGCCGATACTTATTATATTCGCACCCTTTGCATGCAGTGCCTCGGATACAGTTGCGACTACACCGGGTCTGTCCTTTATGCTGAAGCACACCCTTGTGCCGTAGTGTCTTGTACCGAAGAGCTCAAGAAGGAGCTTGAACATATCGGAACGTGTGACTACACCGACAAGCTTCCCGTTATAATCGACGACGGGAAGGAACGAGACGTCAAGATCGGCCATCTTTCTCGCAGCCTGCTCGATAGGGTCATCCGTATATACTGTGATAACCTCACGGCTCATGACATCACCGACAGTCAATAGAGAGAGCTGATGTGCGAACTCGACCATACTGAACTTTCCGCTTGGGGTGGCGTTGATGATGTTCTTCTCCGTCACGATGCCCACAAGGCTGCCGTTGCCGTCAAGGACGGGAAGACGCTGCACGCCCTCCTTCTTCATTATCTCGCTTGCCTCGAAGACAGGTGTCTCGGGAGTACATGTTACCGGGTTCGGTGTCATTCTTTTTGAAACTGTCATAGCTATCTCCTCGTCTTATTTTATGATAAACCACAGAGAAAGAAAAGAAGTCTCTATTGAACACTTTCCCTCTCTTTTCTATAATCGGGTGTACCGGCCCCATGGTTTAATGGATAGAACAAATCCCTCCTAAGGATTAGATGGCGGTTCGATTCCGCCTGGGACCATCTTTCTCACCCTCAGGGGTGCTTTTTATTCATAACAGTTCAAAGATCCTGCCTCCTCTCTCAGGAAGAAGCAGAAATTGAATAATCCGCATTTATGCTGAGCACTGCTATTTCATCAGATGCAGCTTCTGCCTGCTGCTTCTGATTTTCTCCTGATTTGAATATCTGACTTCCCCTGAGGAAATCAAGTCGTTGACTACAGAGCGGAATGTGTCGGAAGGCTTCCTGTATCCCAGAGAAAGCGAAATTTCATTAGCAGACAAGTCTCCGTCCTTATCAAGCTTATCTATGACAAGAGCCCTTATTTCCTCTCTTGTACGCCGCTTTCTTGTATCTTCCTCTGCAGCTTTACTACCAGTATTATCTTCTTTCTTTCCTCCCGCCCTGAGAAAGAGCGGATGAACAGGCAACACCGTCACGAAATAACTTCTATCAGAGTCTGTTTCAAAGGAAGTAAGTCCCGAGCCGTTTTTCTCCATTGCCTCCAGGATGGTGGGAACTCCGGTGTTCCGTCCTTCAACGATTTCCAGTTCCTTCAGATAATCTCCGATACGCCTGTTACGATTTCTTCTTGAGACAAGTATTCTGTTTCTGAGATTTTCGTCGGAAATGGACCAGTCAGGCCCCGGTACACTTGTAATCTCCATCTTTTCGGGAGTAATCATTACCGTGACAGGTTCATGTATCTGGTAGGACTTATGATAAACAGCATTACAGAGAGCTTCTTCGACGGCGGCATACGGCCAGTTGAATACACGTACTGCGAGTTCACTGTCTGGAACTTTCGTTACATACTCGGTGATGACGTAATTTCTGATATATGCCAGAGCATCTCTCAGCTGTTTATCCAGAGGTCCTCTGAAAATCTTCTCCGTCATGCCTATTCCTGTAGGATTGGGCTTAACAACGACCTCAATATGAGAATACGGAAAATACTCTTCAGGGTCCGGGGAGAAGAACATCAACCCGACATTCACCGGCTTCAGATACTCACAAGGCCCTCTTGCCACCTTCATATCAACAGCAACATCTTCAACAGAACGGTCATAAACCGATTGAGCAAGATTACTGCCAACTTCATGGAGAAACTGGTAGAACAGAGCTGGTTTCATGTCATTTACATCGGCACTATAGTTGATTCTGTCATCAAAAGGCACATCACGGTGCAGGGAGATAAGTTCATGAACCTCCCTTTGATTCGCCTTCAGGGTACTCACCCCCTTTCTGATATAATAGGAGCGGCTGCTTTTCTGTCCTCCCTTCTCCGTATATACCTTCTCGGAGCATGTATAGGGGCGGTCATCACCTCCCGGAGCCCACAGCACAAGAATCTCCTTTCCGTCAAAGGTATAAGGTTCAATTACGGGAATATACCTCGGCTCGATAAGATTACATTTATTCAGCAGTGCCTGCCGGATGTCATCAATATCGTCGGGATTCAATCCCTTTACCGGTATCACGGGTCTCCCGTTTTCCTCCTCAACCCCTATCAATATATAACCTCCGCCCATATTGTCATAGTCGTTTGCAAATGCAGTTATCGTATGCAGAACAGGCTCAGGGTTCCAGTCCCCCTTGTACTCTATTCTTGTACGTTCGACTTTTCTATTTTTAATCAAATCGTCAATATTGAGTGGTAACGGCATATATTTCTCCTTTCAACTTCCCCCTTAACTTCCCTTTAAGCTCAAATAAGGTACCCGGCAGTCTAAGAAGAGAGATAGATATTTCTTGCATAACGGCCCGTACATGTTCATCATATTCCCAGGAGACGGAATGGAATACTTCTATCTGGCGGCGGCATCAATTCTATCTGGTATGGGTACCGGTTTTGTCGGTATCTCGACGGCAACGGTTCTCGTTCCCGTCCTGATTGTACTCTGTCCCTCGTTCAGAGGGGAGGGAGGAGTCTACGCCGCCCAGGCGGTTGCACTCTCTTGTGACATCATATCGGGGGCATTGACGTCTTTTCTCTACATAAGACACGGGAACATCAATCTCAGAAAGGGCTGGATAATGCTTGTCTCCGTCTCCCTGATGAGCGCACTCGGAAGCAGAGCGGCATATATGGCGGGAAATGAGGCTCTCGGGACATTCTCACTCTTTCTCTCACTCTTCATCGGACTGAGGTTTCTCTTCAAGGACGGAGAGATGAAGAAAGACACCCCGTCGGACTCCCGCCTTACTGCACGCCATATTCTGATTTCCCTCTTCTTCGGGCTTACCATCGGTTTCGGGACGGGTTTTGCAGGTACCGGAGGCGGGATGATGATGCTTGTCGTCTTCACGCTCTTCCTCGGCCTTGATCTCAGAAGCAG
Source organism: Comamonas kerstersii (assembly GCA_963650055.1). Classification (GTDB taxonomy): domain Bacteria; phylum Spirochaetota; class Spirochaetia; order Sphaerochaetales; family Sphaerochaetaceae; genus Ornithospirochaeta. Next base: position 10,360 of record CAVJJV010000112.1, read on the forward strand.
CGTAGGAAATGTTACCTTGATTATGGCTATAACAGCCTCCGTTGCGGCCGTGAGCCGTTTCATATATTCTCCCGATATACTGAAAGAGCACTGTTATGCGCTTCTGATTTCTATTCCGCTTACGACTATATCGGCAGCGGTATCGGCCGGAATTGCAAACAGAGTGAAGGAGAGAACATCATACCTCAGCGCAGGCATAATACTGACTCTACTCTCGGGAGGTATGATAATATTAAGCTGCAGAGACCTCATTGCAGAAAGCAGCTTCATCATGAGCATGATTGAATGCATCATAGAGTTCTCCGAATACATATTCTTCGGAGCTCTCGTACTTGTAGTCATATTCGTACTCTTCAGAAACTTTCCGAAGGATGTATTCCGCAAGCTTCTCCACTTCGTTGCGTTCACGTCTCTTGTCGAGATGACGCTCATCGCTGATACCTGGTACTACGCCATGCTCACAACGACTCTGTTCGCAGCCGTCATATACCCGGTACTTGGACGCCTGGAGACAAAGAGCTGGTACTCCTCCCTCTTTGTAGAGAAGAAGAAAGGCGAGATCAAAAAGAGCCTCGTGCTCTTCTTCGGTATGTATGCCATATTGATCGGAGTATGCTGGGGACTCTTCGGGAAAAGAAACACTGCGATAGTCTCATTCCTGATGTGGGGAGTCGGAGACGCCGCAGCAGCACTCATCGGAAGAAGATTCGGCCGCCACAGGGTAAAGCTGAAATACGCAGACAGGAACAAGAGCTGGGAGGGAAGCTCGGCAATGTTCGTGTCCTCATTTCTCATCGGAGCGGCGGGAATGCTTCTCTCGGGGGAGACTATGTGGTACAGAGTGGTCTTCCACCCTCTTATTGCAGCACCGTTTGCCGCATACACCGAGCTTGTAAGCAGAAACGGGAACGATACCGTCACCGTTCCCGTCGTCACAGCAGCAGTGCTGCTCATCCTCTCATATATCTTCTGACTCAGGCTTTTCTATGTTTAACTAACTTCTTCTTTCCTGTCTTCGGTTTTGCTTTGTATTCCCCTATGAGCTCTGCAACCCTCCCGTCGGTGAGAGACGAAACATTCTCCTTCTCATCCTTCGGAATGGCTACGTTCTCATCCCCCCATTTGATGTAGTAGCCGTATCTTCCGCTTACAAGGAGGGGCTTTATGCCGTCGACCTCACTGAATTCTCTTTCCGGGGTGACGGAGCTCTTCGGAGCCGTCTGAGAAACTGAAACAATCTCGATGAGCTTTTCAAGAGTCAGACTTCCGTCCTTTTTATACTCCTGGGGGATGCGAACATTCACGTCCCCCCATTTGATGTAGAGGCCGTAACGTCCCGACTCGAGACTTATGGGCTTTCCCTGGTATTCACCTCTTACAAGCTTCACATCTCCCTGGCCGATGATTTCGTCAAGATTCACCTTAAGCGGGTCGGGGACTCTGATGTTCTTTCCGTTGTACTGGGCATAGAAGCCGTAAGGACCGACTCTGAGCACAACTTCATTGCCGTCTCTGTCAGATCCGATTGTACAGGGCAGGGAAAAGAGCATATCTATGTACTCCTCGGATGCAGAGCCGGGATTCTTCAAAGCCTTCGGGCACGTCACCTTCGCACTGTCGCCGAGGCGCTCGAAATAATCTCCGTAACGGCCTTTCTTCAGCGCATATCTATCATAGAGGACGACACCTTCATCATCCCCGGGGAAGAGAATGGCTTCGGCATCGCTGTCCGTAAAGGTTCCGGGAAAGAGTGTAGGTGGTATGGAGCGCATCACATCCTTTCCGTTCTCATCCTTGAGGGAGGAGAGGATATAAGGGCCGAACTTTCCGATTCTTATCTCATATGTGACGAGTTCACCGTCGTGGGTGAAACTGTAGTCGAGCCCGTCGAGTTTGAGATTCTTCGCTTCTCCCGTCGATATCGTCTCGCCTACCTTCTTAAGATCTTCACTCAGCCCCATCTTTACCTTCCTCACCGAACCAGAAATGAGCTAGATATTCTTCCTTCTCCTCCTCACCGCCGGCTATTCTATCGAGTCCCGCTTCCATTTCCTTTGTAAAATCATATGCAATGTAACGGGGGAAGCTCTTCTCGAGGAACGACTCGACGAAGAAACCCGTAAATGTCGGAACAAGCGTACCGCTCTGTCTGACGACGTATCCACGGTCTATCAGGGTGGAGATTATCGTTGCATATGTACTCGGTCTCCCGATTTCCTCGCTCTCGAGCTTCTGCACTAGAGAGGCTTCCGTGTAGCGCTGGGGCGGCTGGGTCGTACGGCTCTTCGCCTCCAGGTTCTCAAGTTTCACCTTCTCTCCTTCCCTGACGGCGGGAAGAATCTCCTCGCTCTCCTCATCGGTATCGGCAGAGGCCATGTAGACACGTCTGAAGCCGTCGAAGAGAATTACACTCCCGGTTGAGGAGAACATATAGTCACCAGCTTCCATCTTCACAGTTGTGACGGCCTTGAGGCTGTCCTTCATCTGGGAGGCGAGTGTCCTCTTCCATATCAGGGTGTAGAGTCTGAGTTCGTCTCCCGTAAGCCCTGTTTCGGCGGGAGAGCGGAATCTGTCTCCCGAGGGCCTTATAGCCTCATGTGCCTCCTGGGCTCCGAGAGTCTTCGCCTTGTACTGTCTGATCTCAAGGAGGGAGTCACCGTAGTTGTCTCTTATGTAATTGGCTGCCGCGCGGATACACTCCTGGCTGAGAGTGGGACTGTCGGTACGCATGTATGTTATGAATCCGTTTTCATAGAGGCGCTGTGCCAGTGCCATTATCTCCTTGGCGCTTCTGCCGAGTTTTCTCGTGGCATCCTGCTGCAGCGTTGAAGTTGTGAAAGGCATGCTCGGCTTTTCTCTCTTCTCCGTCTGGACGACGCTTGTTACAACACTCTCCTTCCCCTCGAGCTCCTCTATGATTCTCTCTCCCTCTTCCGGAGTAAGCACCCTCACTCCCTTCTTAGGCTCGCCTGTCTCGCTGTTGAAGCTCTTTGCAGATGCAACGGGGGTGCCGGCTATCGATATAAGTGTCGAATTGAATGCTCCATGGGAGAAGACTGAGGTGAAATCGGAATAATGGAACCTTCTTCTCTGGTTCTCCTTCTCGACTATCAGCTTTAATGCGGGAGACTGGACACGCCCCGCGGAATACTTTCCGCCGAGCTTACGCGAGAGAATCGGGGAGATTCCATATCCCTGGAGTCTGTCCACTACTCGTCTTGCCTCCTGGGCGTAAACAAGGTTCATGTCTATGTCCCGGCAGGAGGAGAAAGCTTCCGTTATGGCCTTCTTCGTTATTTCATGGAAGACCATTCTATATACGGGAACAGTCGGCTTGAGGGTGTTGTAGAGATGCCATGCTATGCTCTCTCCTTCCCGGTCCTCATCACTTGCAAGCACAAGCTGCTCAACTCCCTTGAGCGCCTTTTTGAACTCTGCTATCAGTTTCTCCTTGCCTTCCACGACTCTGTAGTCGAGTGTGAAGCCGTGGTCCACATCTATGCCGTAAACACCCTTGTCCTTCTGGTCGGGATTGGGGTTGAGGTCCACAATGTGCCCCAGCGATGCCATCACAGTACAGCTGGACGGCAGATATTTCTTTATTGTCTTTGCTTTTGTCGGAGACTCTACGATTATCAGAGTCTTCTTGTTGGGATCTGCAATCAAAAGCCGTTCTCCTTCTCAATCTAATGCGGTAAGAATGAACTTACCCCCGCTGCCCTGTTCCGGGTTCTGGAAGAATTTTCCCTTCGCTATGTCCTGGTCGGCATCCATTGAGAAAGTTAATTGCTTCCTGCCGTCTTCGTCAAGGGAGAAATCATACTCGACATTCGTTGTTATCTTTATATTGAATGCAGAGGCGATGACGGAGGTTTTTATGCTGTCCGCTCTCACCGTGCTCTCCCCCATCTTCCACTTGCCGGGAGAAATAGGAGAGGTATTCATCATCTTGTTGTTCGTCCTGAATGCCTCACCCTCGGGTGTCTTCTCGTCGTAATCATGCCAGCTGTCGATGGTTGATGATGAAGGAAGAATGAGGGGGAATATCCTGAACTCGCTTCCATCCTTTACCAGATATAGATTATAAAGGTAATCCTCATTCACACTCTCCACGCGTATTGTAAGTTCCTTGACCTTTCCCCAGTTGGTCTTCCCCGTGTTGTTGATCCACTGGTAGGTACCGTCCCATGAGCCGTAGATGGACGAAAGGCATAGGAATAATAGAGCCGGAAGGGCCAGTTTTCTCAGCATCTGCAATCATCTCCCAATTCAAAACTCCATTTTTCTACCATTAAGTATAGATAATGTCCATACTTGAAAATGAATTATAACTCAATATCTTCCAGACCCGGCTGAGAACACACAGCGTTAAACTTCATATAGAAACCACAGCCGTCACTTCCATTTCACTCTCCCTTGTCTTAATATTGAAGCATGAAAAAGATTACTTCCGCACTTATTGTTCTCCTTCTCGTCATGCTATCGTCCTGTGTAGTTACAGAGAAGATGACACTTGATGACGGTGAAAAAGGAAGTTCGGAGGCAGAGCTCTACGTAGAGCCTTTCTTCCTCTCCGTTCTCGAGGATCTCTCCTCCTTCTCCTCCTCAAGCGGAACATCAATCATGGACGACTCGATGGTGAGTCTTGCCTCCCTCATCAACTCATCATCATTTTCATCCGATGTAAGCATATTGACGGACGGAGACGGAGAGAAATACATAATCTCATTCGACTATTCCTCGCTCTCCTCCCTTCTTAAAGATCTCAACGGAGGAAGAAGCAACACTCTCCTCACTCTCACCGGAAACTCAGTCTCATTCACACTCTCTCTCGAGAACTACGGTGAACTCAAGAGTGTTATTCCCATACTCTCCGACAGCAGCTTCGAAGTCTACGGTCCGGAGTACTCCAACGGCATGAGCGAGGACGAATATTATGAAATGATTTCCTTTCTTTTAGGAGAAGAGGGACCGGAGGTATTGAGACGAAGCTCTGTCACAGTCACGTTCACACTCCCCGGAACTGTCACGGAGGTTACCGGAGCCGAAAAAAGCGGAGAAAACACCGTCTCCTATACCTTCCCCATCATAGATTTCCTCCTGCTGAACAACCCCCTTTCCTTCAGCGTGAAGTGGAATTGAGGGAGTGAAAAAGCCCCCCGGCATGGGGGAGCTCCAGAATGTTATTTCACATTTTCCGTTTTTGAGGGTAGCCGCCAGAAA
>CAVJJV010000113.1:0-3850 GCA_963650055.1 Comamonas kerstersii
GCAACTGAATTAACCAGGGGTTGCAACTACATGAAGAACATGGGATACTATCCTGGATAAGATAAGCGATAAGAAGCGTGGAATGGGAATAATTCTATGCCTTGTCGAGAGGAAAATATTCCTCAGTGAGAATCTTCTTGCCCTGCCGCTTGAGTATGTCTGAGAGTGCTTCCAGCTTATGAGAGGATTCCGGGTTTATCGAGATAATCATGGGCATCCTTGCGGCCCCAGAGGATATGATACTTTACGGCAGCCTCGATTGCATCGGGATTCTTCATCTCGATTGAGTCTATGATTGTGAGATGCTGGTTTACGGCATGTATGTAGTCTTCGTTCTTCAGCGAGGTCTGCTCCCTGATTCTTCTGTTATGGCCGTTCACTGCATTCATCATCTTATAGAGGAATGTATTGCTGCATGTATCGAGGATGAGATCATGCAGTTCATTGTCGAGCTCTATGTAGTAGTTTCTGCTGGCATGCTCCTCGGGAGTATAACTCTGGAGCTTGGTTTTGATTTCATTGAGTTTCTCTGTGTCTACGTTCTTATAGTAGGTTCTTGCAATATAAGGCTCGATCTGCAGGCGTACTTCATATACATTGTCGATGAGCTCCCTTGTAACCTCTGTCACTACCGTGCCCTTTCTTGGGTTGATTCTTATGAAGCCCTCCCGCTCGAGCTGTATTATCGCCTCCCTCAGCGGTGTCTTGCTGACATTGAGTTCTCCGAGAAGTTCATCTGTTATTTCCGATGAAGGCGGAAGTTCGAATTTTATTATCTTCTCCTTAAGAATGTTGTAAACTTCCTCTGCCTTTCCTACCATTTCGCTTTTTCCCCTGTCGGTTTGTTTATACCTTTGATTTTATCAGATGATAGTGGAAAACAGAAGGTTTTTTCTCCTGGACATTCAGCTTTCGGGGAGAAACGCATCAAATTCACCCTTGACAGGAAGGAAAATCATGAGTTTCTTCAATCTTGCTCTCGACAGGAAATTTCAGTAGGAAGTATCCCGTAGATGTAAATGCAGAATAAAGCGGACAGCCCGTAATGGACTGCCCGTACACAAAAAGGAGTTATACTTTTATTTGATGAACTTCACCTCAGGATAGATTGCCTTCTCGGCTTCATCCTTACGTTTGTTGAAGAGTACCTTATTCTCTTCGAAGAGATTCTTTCCCTCCGTATCGATTGATACGATGAGGGGACCGAATTCCTTCACGTCACAGCACCAGAGTGTCTCCGGCATGCCGAGTTCGTCCCAGTGATGCTCCTTGATTCTGACAACCTCCGTTGCTGCAACGACTGCACAGCCTGCGGGGAAGACGCAGTGGACGGCACCGAATTCTCTGCATGCACGCTCTGTGTTCTCCTTCATACCTCCTTTTCCGACTATGACCCTGACTCCCGTTTCCTTTACGAAGTCGTACTCGAACTTCTCCATTCTCATACTTGTCGTGGGACCGATCGAGACCATCTCGTATTCGTCCTCACTTCCTTCCTTCTTTCTTACAATCGGGCCTGCATGGAAGATAGCCTTCTCTCTTATGTCGTAGGGGAGCTCTCTTCCGTATTCGATGAGACGGCGGTGTGCCACGTCACGGCACGTCATGAGGTCACCGTCGAGCCATATGATATCACCGATGTGAATTCCTTCGAGATCTTCACGTTTAACCGGTGTTACAAGAACCTTCTTTCCATTTCTGATTTCTACCATATTCTATCTCCTCAGCCTTTGAAGTTGGAGTGTGTATCGCACACCCAGTCGAGATTCCTGTCCACTACGAGATGACCGCGTCTGTGGCTCCAGCAGCCTACGTTAACGGCAACTCCGATTGTAGACGGATGGCGGGCACTGTTCTCGATGTTGACGCCGAGAACGGAGTATTTTCCGCCCATACCCTGCGGCCCGAGTCCTATCTTGTTGATTCCGTCCTCGAGAAGCCTCTCCATCTTCGCCGCATTTGCGTTGTCGTTATGAGAGCCTATAGGTCTCATGAGAGCCTTCTTCGAGAGAAGAGCGGCAGTCTCCACGCTTGTCGCTACTCCCACTCCTACAAGAAGCGGGGGACATGCGTTGAGGCCGTAGGAAGTCATCTGGTCGAGTACGAAGTCCGTGATTCCTTCGTATCCGGCTCCCGGCATGAGAACCATGGCCTTTCCCGGGAGTGTGCATCCGCCACCGGCCATGTATGAGTAGATTTCACACTTGTCCGAGTTCGGGACGATATCCCAGAAGACAGTCGGAGTTCCCTTCCCGACGTTTCTCTTTGTGTTGTATTCGTCGAATGTTTCGACGGAGTTGTGTCTCAGAGGCGCCGTGAATGTACTCTGTACTACAGCGTCCTTCAAAAGGGCCTCGAGCTCATCGATAAGGGGAAAGGAGGTGCCGCACCTGAGCCAGAACTGGATTACTCCTGTGTCCTGGCAGGAGGGCCTGTCGAGGGAGAGGGCGAGCTCCTGGTTCTTAGTCATCGTCTCATAGATGACCTTCGCCAGCTTTCCGTCTTCCTTTTCACCAAGTTCCCTGAGCTTGGCTTTTACATCATCCGGGAGTACCTTTCCCGTGTATGTGACGAAGTCCGCCACAAGATCCGTGAGTTTTTTTACCTGTTCTTCTTTATTCATAATTTACTCCTTCTCAATTGGGATAGAACGGGAAGAATATCGGACAGAGAATCAATACTACAACGAAGGAGACCAGGATAAGCGGGAAACCGCCTTTCACATAATCCTTGAACTTGTATCCTCCGAGTCCGACAACCATTGTATTAGCAGGCATTCCGATAGGGGTTGCATATGCACAGGAGCATGCGATGACTGTGCAGATGACGACGCTTCTCGGGTCTGCTCCGAGTGCCTTTGCAAGCGATGTTGCTATCGGGAGCATGAGTGCTGTAGTTGCAGTGTTGCTCATGAAGTTCGTGATGGTACAGCCTACAATGAAGATGGCGATGAGTATGACTATCGGGCTTGGATTTGAACCGAGCATCTTGACGATGGTCTCGGCAACAACATCCCCGGCGCCTGTCTTCTCGAGAGCCTTCGAGAGGGCAAGAGAGCCTCCGAAGAGGAAGATGACCTTGAGGTCGATGGACTTGAGTGCCGCCTTCTCGCTGATAACCCCGGTAAGCACGAGAAAACATGCAGCGACACATGCCGTTACCTGGAGTTTGATTCCAATCTGCTCCTCGAAGATCATAGCAAATACACAGACTATGAGAACGACGAGGGATGTAATCTGCTTCCACTTCGGAACATCCTCCTTCGGTCCTACATCTTCCGCAAGTTCATCACTTGTGGTGTCGGGTAGAAGTTTGTAGCCGAAGAAAGCGTAGAATGCGATACCTGCGATAATCATGGGAAGAGCAACAGGAGCATACATGAAGAATGATGTATGAGCCCCCATCTCCTCGAGTGCGTTGACACCCATGAGGTTGCCCGGAGCTCCGATGATGGAGAGGTTTCCTCCGAGAGCTGCGGCGAAAACAAGCGGCATCAGGAGCTTTCCTCTCTTATATCCCGATTCATCGGCGATGGCGCAGACGACGGGAATGAGTACGGCGGCAGTTCCGGTATTCGACAGAAATCCGCTCATAAGACAGACTATGCTCATTACAGCTACGATGAGCATTCTCTCGCTCTTGGCAAAGCGTGTGACGAGACGTCCTATCTTATTCGCCATTCCTGTTTCGAAGAGGGCCTGGCCTACGACGAACATACCCACACAGAGAATGACGTTCGAATTCACGAAACCCGCGAATGCCTCCGACACAGTCAATACTCCGGTCAGATTAAGTAACAGACATACGATACACGATGTCAGGCCGAGTGGTATCTTCTCGAGGATAAACA
>CAVJJV010000114.1:0-4106 GCA_963650055.1 Comamonas kerstersii
GTTCATACCCTCGACATCAATACGACTGTCTCCACATGGCTTGTTCCGGGGAACATATCGACAGGCTGTATTTCAAGGACACGGTAGGGTGTGAATCTTGTCATGTACCTGAGGTCTCTTCCGAGTGTCTCCGGGTTGCATGATATATAGACTATACCTTCCGCTCCGATTTTCGAGGCGGAGGCTAGGAACTCCTCGGTAGAACCGGCACGGGGTGGGTCAAGGAAGATGACACTGAATTTCTCTCCGTTTCTCTTCGCATCCTTCAGATACTTCGATGCATCCGCATTTATGAATGTCACGTTATCGAGAGAGTTCCTTCTTGCATTCCTCTCCGCATCCTTAACTGCCTTCGGGTTGCTCTCGACTCCTATCACCTCTTTGACCCCTTCGGCTGCAGCCGTCAGGGCGATTGTTCCCGTTCCGGAGTAGGCGTCAAGAACTCTGTCATCCTCTCTGAGGCGGGCCATTCTCATGGCAGTACGGTAGAGATTCTCTGTCTGCTCGGGGTTGGTCTGAAAGAAGCTTCTTGCACTGATCTCGAACTCAAGGCCGCATATTCTCTCCGTTATGTATCCTCTGCCGTAAAGAAGAATCTCCTCGTTATCCTCCTCTATCACCATATTAGTTTCACCGTTGTTTATAATCTGTACGATTGTCGATACAAAGCTGCTCTTCTGGTGGATTGATGAAACGAAATCCATTTTATGGGGGAAATCCCTTCCTGATGTTATGAGTGCAACAAGAGTCTCCCCCGTAGCACGAGATACTCTTATGAGAATATGACGGAGGTCTCCTGTTTTCCTGTCCTCGTCATACGGCTGGATGGAGAAACGCGAGGCCATCTGTCTTATCGTCTGGAGAACGGCTGTAGCTTTTCCGTCCTCGAGATTGCACGAACGCACAGGAATCAGCTTATGGCTGTTCTTTCTGTACTCTCCGGTGATGAACTTTCCGTCTCTGTCACGGCCGCAGACAGCCTGGACCTTCGTCCTGAAGTGGGTGACGGACGGGGACGGAATCACGTCATTGACTGGGGCGAACCGTCCGACGTACTTTCTCACTTTCTCTTTCTTGAGAGCAAGCTCGTAACTGTAGCTCTCGTTTACATAGTCGCAACCGCCGCATTTACCGAATAACGGACACCATCTCTTCTCTCTCATTTCAATCCTCAAGGCTTCTGAACTGACTGAGATAAAGCTTACGGTACTCACCGTTTTCCATCTTCATCAGTTCGTCATGTGTTCCTTTCTCCATTATTGTCCTGTTGCCGACTACAAAAATCTCATCGGCATTTCTTATTGTACTGAGTCTGTGGGCGACGATAAAGGATGTACGCCCCTTCATGAGAATTTTAAGTCCATCCTGGACCATCATCTCCGTACGTGTATCGACATTGCTTGTCGCTTCATCGAGAACAAGCACCTTCGGTGAGGCGATGAGTGTACGGGCAAGGGCGATAAGCTGTTTCTGTCCCGAGGAAAGGGATGCATCCTTTATAAGAGTATCATAGCCGCCGGGCAGAGACTCGATGAGGGATGTAAGATTAAGCTCCGCTATCCTCTCCTTCATCTCCTCCTCGCTTACTTCTCTCCCGTAGAGAAGATTCTCCCTGATTGTACCGCTGAAGAGCACAGAGTCCTGCGGCATTACGGATACAGTACTCCTCAGGCTGCTGAATGTCGCATTCCTTATATTCTGGCCGTCAATCAGGATCTCTCCTTCAACAGGATCGTAGAAACGTGCAAGGAGATTTATTATCGTTGTCTTTCCCGCTCCCGTGGGTCCCACAAGTGCAATTGTCTCCCCGCCTTTAGTTTTGAATGAAAGATTCTCTATGACATTCACACTCTCGTCGTCAGGGTAGGAGAATGTCACGTTCCTGAACTCTATATCCCCTTTATCGGCCTTTATGTCAACAGCATTGGCGCTCTCTGTTATATCACTCTTCTCATCCATCATTTCGAAGACTCTCGCCGCGGCGGAGAGGTTGTTTATAAGTGTGTTGTATATCGAGGCGAGGGTCCGCACCGGCTGCCAGAAGTACCCTATGTAGGTTATGAATGCAAGAATCTCTCCGACTGTGCATTCTCCCTCCCCCATCCATCTGACGGCGCATATAAAGAGAAAGAAGTAGCCCAGAGCCTGCGAGACGTATATCATTATCCCGAAGCTGTCGGAACGTCTGATTGCCTTTATCCAGGAGCCTTCAACTTCTTCAAGAAGTCTTCTGCACTCCTTCTGTGTCTCTTTTTCAGCACGGAACGACTGTACCGCTCTTATTCCCGAGTAGTCTTCATGGATGAAGGATGTGAAGTTGCTCTCCTTCTTCCTGAAAGTCTCCCAGTTGTGGTAGCCGCGTATGACTATGAGGTACGTGGAGATTACGAGAAACGGAATCACTATGAAGGCAGAGAGGGCAAGAACGGGGTTCATCACAAGCATGACAGTCATGATCGAGAGAAGAAAGACAAGTGACGGAATCAGGGTGCTTGTCAGACTTTTTGTAATCTCCTTGAGCTTGTCGGAGTCGTTGATTACACGTGTGATGATACGTCCCGAAGGTCTTGAATCGAAGAACCCCAGAGGAAGGGAGAGTATATTGGCATATGTCTCAGTTCTCGCACGGTAGACGACATCGTTGGCCATCCTGTTCGTCATCCTGTCGCGTATTATTGTAGTCACCCCCCAGAAGACGGAGAGTGCAACGGCGGTGAGAACAGTGAGCGCAAGGCTCTTTATATCACCCGATGCTATATCTTCATCGACGGCCTTCTCGGTGAAGATGGGAACAAGCGTCTTCGAAAGTGACCCCAGTACCGCCAGAATGGAAATTATGACTACTTCCTTTTTATATACACCGCAGTATCTGAGAATACGGGAGATGGTCTCGGACTTACTCACTGAAGCATTCTTTTCATCTTTCTTATAATTCTGTCTCATGCTCTTTCTCCTTCTTCAGGATACTGGCTTATATAAGTCTCCCAGTAGAGCCCCTTCTTCTTCAAGAGTTCCTCGTGTCTGCCCCTTTCGGCGACTCTGCCGTTATCGAGGACGAGAATCTCGTCGGCGCTCTTTACTGCACTTATGCGGTGGGCCGTGATGAGAAGACTTCTCTTTCCTTCTCTTCTTATCGTCTTCTCTATCTCCATCTCGGTCTCCATATCGAGTGCGGAGGTGGCATCATCGAGGATGAGAAGCTGGGCCTCCCTCATGAATGCACGGGCTATGCTGAGTCTCTGCTTCTGTCCTCCCGAGAGTCCGACCCCCCTCTCCCCGATTACGGTATCCCAGCCGTTTTCAAGCTTTTCGATGAACTCTACTGCCTCTGCGCTCTCGGCGGCGGCGAAAACCTTTTTTTCGTCATAGCTGTTGCGACTGCCGAGTGCAATATTGTTCTTCACGGTATCGGAGAAGAGAAAGACATCCTGCGTGACAATCGACGAAAAGCCGCGGGATGTGGAAAGCGTCATCTCTCTCATGTCGACATCGTTGATTGTCACCCTGCCTCCTGTCGGGTCGATGAACCTTACGGCAAGGGAAGTCAGAAGAGACTTACCCGATCCCGATGCTCCCATGACCGCCACGGTCTTACCGGGTGTAATCTCGAAGGAGACATCATCAAGAACTTTTCTTTCTCCCGAGGTAAATGAGACATGCTCGAACTTCATCGTTCCGCCTTTCGCAGTGAAAGACTTCTCCCCGTCCCTGATTGAAGGTTCTCTCTCCATGATGGCCTTCACCTTGCGCCATCCCGCCCTCGCGGATGATATCTCGACAAAGAGCCATCCGATTTCCATCATCGGCCAGCTGAGCTCGTTGGTATACTGGATGGCTGCCGTGAGACTTCCGAGCGACATTCTTCCGTTTATTACTTCGATTCCTCCGACAAGGATACATAGGGGCACCATCGCGAGGGCGATTGTGCTTTCGGGAGTACACCAGTGAACCCAGAGATAATCGAACGAACGGGAGAGGGATGAGAAGAGAGAAGCTTCCTTCTTGAAGCGCATCGTCTCCTTCTCCTCCCGTCCGAATGACTTCACGGTTCGTATGCCCATGATGGCCTCGCTTGCAGCAGCGTTGAGATCGGCACGCTTATCAGA
>CAVJJV010000115.1:0-2200 GCA_963650055.1 Comamonas kerstersii
ACTTCATGGGAGAACCCAATGAGACAAGACATATCGTAATGCACAACGAAGAAGCTGTTATCAACCCATCGTGGTCAATTCACTCAGGTGCAGGTACATCCAACTATACATTCATCTGGGCTATGTGCGGTGAAAACAGAGCATATGATGACCAGGACTGGATCAAGACTCCGGATCTCAGATAAGTATAACCGAAAGGCAATTGATGCTGCATTCCTCCGGGGGTGCAGTTTTTTCTTCTCCTCTGATGCTTTGTCTCCCTCCGGTGCCGTTTTTATGATTTGACATCATATACGCCGATTATCTTGTTTCATCACTGTTGGATAATTCAGGGAAAATTGATATATATAGTGCGCGGAGGCACTATGAGGATAACTCTTAAGAATCTCAAACGTGTATATGGAACGCTGCATGCTGTCGAGGATGTATCGCTTGATATACCATCCAATACGGTATATGGAATAATCGGAAAGAGCGGGGCCGGAAAGAGTACGCTCGTGAGATTGATCAGCATGCTTGAAAAGCCTGACGAGGGTGAGGTCTACTACGGCGACAAGCGTGTGGACAATCTCTCGAAGAAGGAAATGATTGAAGAGAGAAGGAAAATCGGAATGATCTTCCAGAATTTCAATCTCTTCTCCTCCCGAACCGCAGGCGAGAATATCGCATACCCGATGGAGATCTGCCATAAAGAGAAATCATATATAAAGCAGAGAGTGAAGGAGCTCATAGAGCTTGTAGGCCTCGAGGGAAGGGAGAATGCTCCTGTCTCCACGCTCTCGGGCGGACAGAAGCAGAGAATAGCAATCGCCCGTGCCCTTGCCACCGAACCCGATATCCTCTTCTGCGACGAAGCGACGAGTGCTCTCGACCCCCAGACGACAAGGGCTATTCTTGCCCTTATCAAGGAAATCCAGAAGAAGATGAATCTCACCGTTGTCATGATCACCCATCAGATGGAAGTCGTGAGGGATGCATGCGACAGGGTTGCCGTTCTCGATTCGGGGCGTGTTGTCGAAGAGGGAAGCGTCGAAGAAATCTTCTCCTCCCCGAAGAGTGAAGTCACAAAGGATTTTCTCTCGAATCTCACGACGCTCAAGGACTCGATTGTCAGTTTCTCCGATAAGAAGGGCCACTATACTCTCCGCTTCAATGCCGATACCACATCAGAACCTGTGATCAGCAAGGTGACGGAAGCAACAGGTGCCATGTTCAACATCATGGCTGCCGGTGTGCAGTATATCGAGGGTAAGCGCTACGGCGTCATGGTTCTCGATATCGGGCCGGATGAGGAAACAAGAAAGAAGGCAATAGCCAGAATCAGGGAACTCGGAGTATCGATAGAGAAAACAATGGAGATAGAGGAGGAGAGAGCATGAATTCACAGATAATGAAACTTGTCATTACAAGCACGGGGCAGACGCTTGAGATGGTCTTCTTCTCGACAATCTTCTCTCTTATACTCGGTCTCCCTCTCGGAGTGCTTCTACATGTTACAGATAAGGAGGAGAAGGGAGGAGTCATTCCCCGTCCCATCCTCAACGAGGTCCTCAGCAGGATAGTGAATATCCTGAGGTCCTTTCCGTTCCTGATATTGATGATTATTCTTATGCCGCTTGCCCGTCTGATTCTTGGAACGACAATCGGAACAAGAGCCGCCGTTGTCTCTCTTTCAATCGCCGCGGCTCCCTTCGTTGCACGTGTCATAGAGACAAGTCTTGTCGAGGTGGACCCGGGAGTCATCCAGGCCGCGAAGGCCATGGGATCCACCAACTGGCAGATAATCTACAAGGTCATGCTTCCCGAGGCTCTTCCGGGACTCGTGAGCGGAGTAACCCTTACCGTCATCAACCTTATCGGGTACTCTGCTATGGCCGGAACGATAGGAGGCGGAGGCCTGGGCGACCTTGCAATCCGTTACGGCTACCAGCGTTTCCGTCCCGATGTCATGGCTGCGGCAGTAATCGTCACCGTACTTCTTGTAGAAATCATCCAGTTCGTGGGTAATAAGATTTCCTCTTCCCTCCTTAAGAGAAGATAGAGCAGTCAGATACTGCATACGGCCCGGTGGAATCGTGTATTCTCCGGGCCTTATTCTTTTTTCCTCTCATTGCCCGGTGACGGGGTTTTCCTTCCGAAGGTCGTCTTTCAGGTACATTGCCCGGGGCTCCATGGTGTTTTTCCGGAGCAGAATGAATAC
>CAVJJV010000116.1:0-8297 GCA_963650055.1 Comamonas kerstersii
AAAAATAATTCCTCTCACAAAAGAAAATTGTAAGAGGAATGTTGACGAAATGCGTATTCAGTTAATCAAAGATTGGGTTTTTAACTTTGGTTTTGAATATGATATTAGCATGAAAGGAATGGTACAGTCCGGCTTGCCCATCCATGGGACGGTAGTTCACAGATTCTGTATGTTCTTCTGTTTCATGTAGAAAAAATGCTGTGGCAGTATCTGGAAGTATTGCTTTGATGAATTGCATATCCGTAGCAATCTGTTGATTATACTTTCCAGGTCTTATCCTTTTCTTTCACCGGCCATGAAGCCCCGATGAGGCTGAAGAGGGCGGAGAGGGTTATCATCTCGTCCTTTGTGAATGGGCTTGTCACATAGAGCTTTGTGTCTCCGTGCTTCGGTTTTCCTATTCCGATTCTGAGACGGTAGAAGTCTCCCGTCCCGATTCTGTCGCGTATGCTCTTGAGTCCGTTGTGGCCTTTCGTCCCGCCTCCGAGGCGGAGCTCGGCCTCTCCGGGAAGAAGATCCATGTCGTCATGTACTATGAGAATCTCCTCAGCCTTTATCCTGAAGAACGAGGCAGCCTCGCTCACCGCCGTCCCGGATAGATTCATCCAGGTAAGGGGCTTGATAATCTTCATTCCTCCGTCCTGGAGATAAAAGGAGTGGAACTTGCTCTGCCAGTTAACACCACGGTAGAGGGCGTCAGAGAGGAGGAATGCCGCATTGTGTCTTGTGTTCTCGTATTCTCTTCCGGGATTACCGAGAAATGCCGTGAGTTTTATCATCTTGTCTTTCCGACTCCTTTCTTCGGACACTCTGAATCATGGGGGCAGATGGAGCACTTCGGGGAGAGCGGCGTACATATTGCCTGACCATAGCGGACGAAGAGCTCGTTTATTTCAATCCAGAAGCGGGAGGGGAGAATCTTCTCGAGAGCTTTTTCAGTCTCTTCGGGAGTCTTTTCGTCAGTCCACCCGAGACGCGTTGATATTTCATGGACATGGCAGTCGACACATATTGCGTCCTTGTTGAAGCTGAGGTTGAGTACAAGATTCGCCGTCTTCGTTCCGACTCCCGGAAGAGCCATGAGAGTTTCTCTTTCCTGTGGTATAACCGAGTTGTATTCCTCGACGATGATTCCTGCCATCTTCTTCAGCTCCCCCGCTTTTCTTATGTAGAAACCGCAGGGCTTTATGAGCTCTCTTATTCTCTCTTCACTCATTTTGTAGAGGTCGGTGATGGAAGGAGCTGCCTCAAGAAGTCTTCTCGATGCCTCGAGCGTCACCCTGTCCTGGGTCCTGAGCGAGATGATTGTACTGATGAGTATTCTGTAGGGGGAGTTGTCCTCTGCGGCGATTACTCCGACTGCAGGAATCGGGAAGCCGATTTCGTCAAGTTTATTTTTGAAAGCTGAAAAGAGCCTCTCTACTTCTTTTTCCTCAAGCATATCCTCTAATTGTCCTCTTTACTTGAAAAAGGTATCATTCTGCCTATGATTGTTGTACTTAAGAAGGGTATTACCTTACAGGAAAAAGATAAAGTCGTCTCCTTCCTCAAGGATAGGGGATTCCTCGTCAGGGAGATTGTCGGAGAGAACGAGACGGTGCTCGGAGCCGTGGGAACACACCACATAGACCCGAGGACTGTTGAGATACTTGACGGAGTGAGTTCCGTCGTCCCCATCTCCAAGCCTTACAAGCTGGCCTCCCGTGAACTCAAGAAGGAGGACACCCTCGTTACAGTCAAGGGGGTTACAATCGGCGGCAACAGGATAAGCGTCATGGCAGGTCCATGCGCCATCGAGTCCTATGACCAGATAATGACTGTAGCTGAGAAGGTCAGGGAAGCCGGAGCCGTCGTCCTCAGGGGAGGTGCGTTCAAACCCCGTACTTCTCCCTACTCCTTCCAGGGCCTCGGAGAGGAGGGATTGAAACTCCTTAGAAAAGCAGGAGATTCCTTCGATATGCCGGTTGTGTCGGAAATCGTCTCCCCCCTCGATGTAGACCTCATGGCCTCCTATGTCGATATCATGCAGATAGGGGCGAGGAACATGCAGAATTTCGAGCTCCTGAAGGCTGTCGGAAAGACAGGCATGCCGGTTCTGTTGAAGAGAGGGCTTGCCGCAACAATCGAGGAATGGCTTATGGCTGCAGAGTACCTGATGGCTTCCGGTACCGATAAGGTAATCCTCTGCGAGCGCGGCATCAGAACATTCGAACACATGACGAGAAACACCCTCGACTGCTCTGCTATTCCTCTTGTCCATAAGCTCAGCCACCTTCCCGTCATAGGAGACCCCTCCCATGCCACCGGAATCAGGGACATGGTGTCCCCGATGAGCCTTGCGCTCCTTGTTTCCGGAGCATCAGGAATAGAGGTGGAGGTCCACTGTAACCCCGAGAAGGCCCTTTCCGACGGACCCCAGTCGCTCTATCCGGAGCAGTTCGAGAAACTCATGAGAGATATCCAGGCGATAGCTCCTGTAATCGGAAAGACCCTCGAAAAGATACCACGTAATATCCCGGCGTCCATCAAAGAGGCTTCAGCAACAGGGGAAGGCAGTATAGATCTCAGAGAGCCCGTTGTCGCCTTCCAGGGCGAGAGAGGAGCTTTCTCCGAGCTTGCCGCAAGAAGGTTCTTTCCGGAGAACGTACGTGTTCTCCCCTGCCACTCGTTCAAGGATACATTCGATGCAGTCTCCGACAGCAGGGCATCCTTTGCCGTCATCCCCGTCGAAAACGCCCTCGGCGGTGCAGTCTTCGATCCTCTCGACCTCCTGAAGATCCACTCGGAGCTTACAGTTGTCGGAGAGACACAGGTGAGGGTTGTACATAATCTCATAGGATTCCCGGGCGTGAAGGAGGAGGATATAAAGAAAATATACTCACACCCCCAGGCTCTCAGCCAGTGCAAGGAGTTCCTCGAGTCTCACTTTCCTGCGTGCGAGATAATACCATTCTTCGACACTGCCGGTGCCGTCTCGTTCGTAAAAGCCTCCGGAGACAGGACAGCTGCTGCAATAGCAGGCTCTCCCGCCGCCCTCTATAACGATATGGCAATCATCCACCAGTCGATAGAGACCAACCCGAGCAACTACACCCGCTTCTATGTTCTTACAAGGGAGGAGAACGCTCCCCTCTTCATCAGGGAGAGGAAGAAGGAGAAGGCATCGATGCTCTTCAGCGTATCGGATGAACCTGGAGCTTTGATGAAGGTTCTTGAAGTCTTCTACAACAACGGTCTCAACATGCAGAAGCTCGAGAGCAGACCCATCCAGGGAAAACCCTGGGAGTACACATTCTACGTTGATGTACTTATTCCTGATTATCCCCGCTTTGATGAGGTCTGCAGTGAGATAAAGGCTCTCACGGCATCCTTCAGGGTACTGGGTGTCTATGAAAACGGATTGAATTGATGGAAGAGAAAGAATACGAGAAAGTAATGCTCTTCATGGGAGTTCTATCGACAAAGGGATTCCCGGAGGAATTGAAAAGAAAGCTCGAGACTGAATTCGGCCCCATCGATCTGGTTTCCCCTTCAATCCCCTTCTCCTTCACCGACTACTACAATGAGGAGATGGGGGAGAATATCGAGAGATTCTTCATATCCTTTGCCGATCTCGTCTCCCCCGATGAACTCAGAGCTGCCAAGCTCTATACGAACAGACTCGAGAAGGAGTGGGAGGAGGACGGAAAGAGGAAGATCAACCTCGACCCGGGGACGATGAGTACGGCCAATGTGATACTTGCCACGACGAAGAACCGCTCGCACCGCATCGCAATAGGCTCCAGGCTCTTTGCAGAGGTCACCCTCATCTACCAGAACCACGGCTTCGAATCTTTCCAGTGGACCTACAGTGATTATAAGAGCAGCGAAGTACAGTCTGTTCTTCTCTCCTTCAGAAAGAGGCTTCTCGAGAAGAGAAGAAGTAAGCTGTAAAAATATCTGTTTTAACAAAATCAGACACATGAGGAAAAATTTGTATATCCCTTTTCTCTCTTTGATAACTTATAATGGAGAAAAAAGATAGGTAGACCTATAAAGGAAGGCAGAAATGGGAACATTAAGAAAACTGAAGTTGAAAATGAAGCTGGACAGAGACTGGCATAAAACACTTGTCCGTGGTGGAAGGAATGAGATTCTGATCGATGTCGACGGAGACAAAGAGCCTGATGTAGCCATCATGGATACCACCGGCAACGGAGACATAGACACAATTGCAGTCGACCTCACAGGAGATGGAGAATTCAATCTCTATATCTCGGACACAGACGGCAACGGAATTCCCGATCTGATTCTTCTCGACGAGAACGGAGACGGAAACGCAAAGGTTCTCGGCATGGGACAGGATGTTGAAGATGCAATCGTAGCAGCTGCCAATGCAGTCAGAGTAGCCATCGCAGCAGGCGATTATCTTGCATCCGCTCTCGAGAGTGCACTTGATGATCTCGATAAGGAAGTCAAGATAGCTAGAAAGCAGCTCAAGAAGCTCAGATAACTTACTCAAACTAAGACTGGGACGGCTCGGAAGGGTCGTCTTTTTTCTTGAAAATAATGACAAAAATACAGATTAGAGCGGTTAATCAATATGAGACGAATTATTGCTGTATTGGTTACTGCCGTTCTATTCTTCTTCTCCTCGTGTTCCTTTGAAATGAAAACAAAGGTGACGGTGGCACTCTATGACGACCTTACCTGGGAACAGGTCACGGGGAAAAGCATGTGGTTCAAGGTCCGATACTTCAACGGCGAGAGTGTGAAGACGGAGTACCTATCGGAGGGTGAAAGATCCCTGACTCTCGAAGTGAAGGGGGCAACGCTTGCTGTCTTCGCCTTCTACCCCCTGGGGGAACTATCTCCCCTCGGTGGCTTCTGGGAGGGAGGAGACGGGCGAAAAGTATACGTACAGTCTCCATGGGGCTATTTTGCCGCGATGCTCATCGATGCTGCCGAGACTATGCCCGAGAGCGTGGGAGAACTCTCGGTAAGGGCACTCAAATTCGACAACCCCGACCTCGGGGCGATAAACAGGGGCGATTTTCTCTCCTCTCTCTACAGCGGAACACTCTCCTCATCCTCCATCACTCTTTCAAAGAAATACAGTGTTCCGCTCGACGGTGTCCTCAACGGGTACTGGGAGAGCTTATTCGCCCACACCTCATCATTCTCGATAAAAAGAACGGGAGATGGGATGACGCTCTCCCTTCTTCCCGGAATATGGTATTACCTCAATCCGGAGAGGAAGATGATGCTGGAGATTGTGATATCCGACAAGGGGGAATACTGGGTCAAACACAAGGCGATGCCGAAGTGGTCATGACTATTGTTTTCAGACTACCTATGGACTAAAATGAGGGTATGGAATCATTAAGAGAACTCTATAGAATAGGTTACGGTCCCTCTTCCTCCCATACGATGGGTCCGAGGAGTGCCGCAGAGAGATTTGTCAAGGAACACAGGGAAGTAAAGAGTGTCAGAGTGGAGCTCTACGGCTCTCTTGCGGCAACGGGTAAGGGACACCTTACCGATAAGGCTGTTCTTACCGTCATGGAAGATAACGGAATAAAAGCGGAAGTTGTATGGTTTCCCTCTGTCTTCAAGCCTTTTCATCCAAACGCACTCACCTTCATCTCGGGTGATATCTCGGACACATATTACTCCGTCGGAGGCGGCAAGATAGTCAAGGAAGGCGAAAAGAGTGAGGCCGACGACACCGTCTACCCTGAACTCATCCTCGGCGATATGGAGAAGATGCTCAACTACTGCGACTACCAGGGTTACCAGATGTGGGAGGTTGCAGTCGAATACGAGGGAAAGGAGATTCTCGATTACGTAGGAGAGGTGTGGCACGTGATGAAGGAGGCTATAATAAGAGGCCTCGAGAACGAAGGGGTACTCCCCGGAGGACTCAAACTCCAGAGGAAAGCCTGCCAGTCGCATGCCAAGTCGATAGATTTTGCCGGGAGCCTCGGTAACACTTCCCGCGCTCTCTCGTTCGCACTAGCCGTGAGTGAGGAGAATGCCGGAGGCGGAAAGATTGTCACTGCCCCCACATGCGGAAGCTGCGGTGTTCTTCCCGGAGTGCTTTATTATCTTCAGCAGGAGTACCGCATCCCCGAGATAAGAATACAGAGAGCCCTGCTCACTGCAGGACTAGTCGGAAACATAGTGAAGTCGAACGGATCGATAAGTGGTGCGGAAGTCGGATGCCAGGGAGAGGTGGGAGTTGCCTGTGCAATGGCAGGTGCTGCGGCAACCCAGCTTCTCGGGGGATCGGTTCATCAGGTAGAGTACGCAGCGGAGATGGGCCTCGAGCACCACCTGGGACTTACATGCGACCCTCTGATGGGTCTTGTCCAGGTTCCGTGTATAGAGCGTAATGCAATGGCCTGCATGCGTGCAATCGACCATGCTTCCTTCGCCCTCATGAGCGACGGCCGCCATAAGGTGAGCTTCGACGATGTCGTGGAGGTCATGATGGAGACCGGTACAGCCATCCCGTCACTCTACAGGGAGACGAGTAAAGGGGGACTGGCGAAGGTTGTCGAGAACGACGAGTGAAAAAAGTTGACATCACGCCCCGTGAAAGATAGAGTTGAATAAGATTCTGCTTATGCAGAGGGAGAGGGAGTTTTTTGTCAGGGGATTTCAGGTGTCCTTTCTCTTCTGCTGCAAAGTAATGAAATAAACAGGGAGAGAAGAGAAATGAAGAAAGCAGTTATTGTGCTTATCGTATTATTCCTTTGCATTGCAGGTGTTTATGCAGACATACTCGGCGTGCAGATTATTGATACAACATCATCAGATCCGGATACTGTTTCCATAGATAATCTTGCAGTCGGTAAGGAAGTAGAGATAACGGATTATGCAATTATAACACCGACGGAGTTTGGCTATTTCGATTCTTTAGGATACTATAACAAAGGTCAAAAGAATATTGCTACTGATAGTGGTATGGGTGGCGGGTATTATTACTCTGAGAATGATGCAGATTTTGCCATCCTTAGGTGTGATTTAACTAATCTTTCTCTTAAGGCTAGAGATTTTTTAAAGGCCTGCACTGTTACGGTTGTATATGATAAGAAATATAAATTTGATGGATGGTTCTACCAGTCTAACTATAATAATAATGGTTGGAATAGTGGTCATTATTATTGGATATTAGAAGAAGATAGAGGTAATCAAAACAAACGTTATGCAATAAATAGTGCAGATCAGTTTGCCATCAATCCGATGTACACCGGTCACTATATCTTCGGATGTACTCTTCCAAATGCAGTTATCAACAGCACTAAGCCCTTGAAGATGGTTATCACACTCGACGGCAATGAGATTACCTATCACATCAGAAAGTAGCCGCTGAATGTATCACACCAGCCCGCCGGGATGTATGGCGGGTTTTTCTTTATCCTCACATTGTGTGTTCAATTATTCTGCAGGTATGCTTCTTGTCCTTCCTGTCGTAGTTGATTCCCGCAAGGAGAATATCGCCATGGTAGTTTTTCAATCCGGAGGGATATTTCTTTTCAATTATCTGGTCTATCGCCGTCTGGGCTGATTCATTCCATTTGAGTTCGACAAGAAGAGCAGGAAAATCTGATGATGGGAGAGGAAGATAGACGATATCTGCATAACCTTCTCCCGATGGAAGTTCCTCGAACTGGAGATAGTGGTCCCTGTATGTAAAGTAGGCAAGCTTGATGACACTTCTGAGAGAAGCTTCTCTGTTGTAGTGTATCGGAGATGTTTCTTCTCTGTGGATTTTCTCTATCTGCTCGGCAACAGCCTTCTCGTTCAGATTGAATGCATCATTGAAGAGTTTCTCACATTCCTCGATTCTCTTTCTTGTTTCTTCAAGTTTTATATGGTGTATGGAAGTCTGGAACTCTCTCTTTATCTCCTCATTGGGTATACGTATCGTCCCCTTCTCCTTATCATAGGCAAGGTATCCCAGGTGGATGAGGAGAGTCAGGACATCATCTTTTCCTCTGAAGGAGATAAGGTCATTGGCAAAGCCCACTGTATTAACCTTGACATCTATTCCGGCGACAAGCTCTGCGACAGTCCTGCTAAGTCCGTCATATCCCTTGCTTATGTACTCAAGGAGAGCCTCACTTGATGATGTCTCGACCCAATAGGGGTGAAATGACTTATAGTTTAACGCCCTTATGATGGAGTAAGGGTTATAGATTGTCCCGACACCGGGAAAAGAATAGCCGTTGTACCAGTATTTTATGGTCCTGAAATATACTCCATGGGAGGAACAGAGGTTTTGTACCTCTTCTTCTATAAAACCAAAGAAC
>CAVJJV010000116.1:8314-15454 GCA_963650055.1 Comamonas kerstersii
GGTTTAAGCATCGTGTATTCCTTGAAGTTGGAAAGTGCAGACTCTGACGTATCTTTTTTAATGGGAAGAATTCCTGTCATATAGGCGGCGGCAACAACCTTTGTTGTGAAGGTGTTGACACCGGGATAAAACAACCATTTTTCAACGGTAAAAAACAACCAATTTTCACCGAGAAAAAAGAGCCAATTTTTCTTGCTTAGACGAATTTTTGATAGAATCATCGCAAAAGAACTGGGAAAGATAAGCATGTACATAAGAGGCTGTACTGGATAGAGACATGCTTTAATCTTGCATCCTTTTTGCAGGCAAAGGGAAATGCTACGCACTGGGGAGTACAATCGTAGTGTGATAGCATCCATCCCGATTTTGTAGGAGTATGTACAACAAGTGCATGATAGGATACTTGCCAATATACACATAAATGCCTGATTGAGAACCACCAGATTCCAACATATATATAAACGGCATTACTGAACAGTAGGCTCGGTTAATGACAGCTCGCAGTGAATAACCACCTATACTGAAGATAAACCTCGAAAGGCATTTTCATACTTGCAGGAATCTACTAAAACTAGAATCTACCACAGATTAGTCAAAGGAGATTAAATGGAAGATGAAAATGCCGTTATTGAAATACTAACACAAGCGGCCAATTTATTTAACGAGAAAGGTATAAAACCGAATCTTGCAGAGCTGAAACGCAAGACAGGGCTTACCCGTGGCAAGCTGAGGACATGGCAGGACCATGGGTATGTATGGGTAAAAGTTGAAACACGAGGCAGAAAGAAAGGTAGCAAAAAGCTTGAAGGTTTCACTGGTGTGATAGACAGCCATCTGAGGAGCAATACTACCAATGCCGTCATAATCCATGAAAAGCTCACTGGTGTTGGCTTCACGGGAGGGATTTCGATTGTTCGGGATTATATTACTGAACATAAGAAGGACCTTGTGCCGTCAGAAAGAGCTGTAGCTGTGCAGAATGAGAACAAATCCAGAGGTACACGTTATATAACGGGACCTGGAGAATGTTTTCAGATGGACTGGGGATTCGTCAATGTCAATGGAGCAGATGGCAATGAATGGCAATGTGCATGCTTTGCGATGGTATGTCACCACTGTGGCATGCGCTACATCGAATTCTTCCCGAATGCGAAGCAGGAGAACCTCTTTATAGGTATGCTCCATGCCTTCAGCTTGATGGGAGTTCCCAAACATGTTCTTACTGACAATATGCGTAGTGTCGTTACTGGCCGTGATGTATTGGGTAATCCTATCTTTAATCACGACTATGATGCTTTCCAGAACACCTTCGGGTTCTCGACCCGTTTGTGCAAAGTGGCCCATCCATTTACGAAAGGTGCCGTCGAGCGTCTGGTCAGATATGTCAAGGAAAACTTCATACAAGGGCGCACCTTCATAAATCTATCGGATCTCAATACTGCTGCACTTGATTGGTGCTGCGACAAGAACAACGATATATATATAAGGATAGGGATGCTGCCCCAATGGAGGTGCACTACACTGAAGACTGTGCGAAACTAACTAAAGATAGAGCTACACTCTTAGTCTATCTTGCACCGCTCAGAAGCATAAGCTTTGATGGCTACATCAACTATGAAGGAAGAAAATTCGGAGTTCCGTATTCCTATAAGTCCAGGAGAGCAAGAGTCATGAGAAAAGACGGAAAGCTCTATGTCCTGGATAAGGATACATTCGAGGAGCTCTCTTCGTTTGATGTAGACTGGAGCAAGAAGCCGAAGAACTGTAAAGGACAGTGGATTATTCCAAATGCTATCGAACAACCGGAAGAGCAACCGACAATGCCTGTAACGGTTGCAATGACGCAGGTTGCTTCCCCAGTCAGGGACTCGCGTTTTGCACGTTTCAGCATCACTAAAGATGAGGAGTCAAGCTATGATAAATGAAGCAGAGACGAAATTTGAGAGGATTGCCTCTCTTTTGAAGAAGCTTGATGATGATTTCTCTTCAAGTGAAATCGCAGCGTGGGCGCTGAAGAGGCAGGTTTCGGAGACGACTCTTGATGGGATAATTTCATTTCTTGAAGCCGTTGACGAGAAAGCGAACGAAACAGCTGTCAGGACTCTTAGAAACCGTTCTGGCCTTCCCAAACATGATGAGAAGACCTTCGATAACTTCGATACCTCACAGCTGACCACGGAAGGGGTGGAGGCTCTTACATCGCTTAAGACGCTCTCGTTCCTGACGGCCAAGAAGAATGTCATCCTCGTAGGAAATGTCGGTAACGGTAAAACTCACATCGCAGAAGCTATTGGCTATAAATGCTGCGAAGCGAGGAATGCTGCCTACTTCATAACGGCTAACGAGTTCAAGGCCAGAGTGGAAAGAGCTTCGAAGATGGGAACAAGAACAAACCTCATCAAGAATCTAACACGCTACACCTGTCTGATAATCGATGAAGTCGGTCATGATACCTTTAATAAGGTTGAGACTCAGGTTCTTTTCCAAATCATCAACTGCTTCGAGATTAAAGACAAAGGTAGCATTGTGATTACCACCAATAAAGATCTCGACAAATGGGATGAGTTCTTTGAGGATAAGGATTCTCTCGAAAACCTGCTTGATAAGCTTGAGGATAAGGCCATCTGCCTATACTTCACTGGAAGCAGTTACAGAGGTAAAGAGAGAAAGGTTGTTAAAATGAACAGGGAGAATGTTGTTCTCTCACTGGGTAACTGACCCAGACTAAACTGAAGATAGACTAATCTGTGGCTCTTATTTTTCGGTTTTCTGTGGTGATTATTTTCCGTTGCTCAGTGGTTCTTATTTACTGTTGTTTTGTGGCTCTAATTTACCGGTGCTAACAAAGGTCTCGTTCTTGAACCATCTTCTTAAAAGTGAAAGGTATGCTTCCTGTGCTTCCTGGTCTTTTTTTGCCTCACGGATTACCGCATCCCATTCATCTATGATGAAGATGAATTTCTTCCCGTTTTTTTCTACAGCAGCTTCCAGCTTTGATAAAAGGTCCTTTTCCTGCATGGAAGAATCAAGAATTCCATCCAGTTCATCCGGCAGGGCCTTGATAATCATCATAGGGACCTTTGTGAGAGGGATTCGTTCCGATATGGCCTTTGAGGTGAAATTTGTAATATCAAGTACAACAACATTGTACTTGTTGATGTGCTTCTCATAGTTTTCACTTGAGGCTATCTTCTTGTCAGCGAAGAGAGAATGGGAGTCACAGCTTATATCATAGTAGGCGGAGAGCATTCTGGCGGCATAGCTCTTACCGGAGCGACGGGGGCGTGAGACGCAGGTAAGAGGATGCTCGCTTCCAATGGATTTATTAACTAAATCAATCAGCATGGTTTTGTCGACATAATTTTTTGTGTTGATTGCTGCAAATCCATAGTTGCCGGGATTGATATACATGCCCATTCCTGTCTTCCAGATAACTCCCTAACCTGTTATAGGATAAAGCATAAAATTTGAAGCGGTCTATACTTATTCCGGGACAATCGTTTACAGGACGAGTAATGCAATGAGTGCACTTATGCAGCTTATTCCCGCCGTCAGCGGGAGGCCGAGATTGAAAAATGCAGCTGTGACTGCAACGGCAAATCCGATAAGGGAAGGAATGAATGAGCCTGTCGAATTGAGGATGGCCGGGAATGTGAGAGCCGCAAGAGTTACATACGGGGCATAGTAAAGGAAGGAGCGGAAGAATACATTCTTTATGGGCTTCTTCAGGAGAAGTAGGGGAATTACTCTTATGAGGTACGTCACCCCCGCTATTGCCAGTATCGAGATGTAGATGTAGTCGTCACTCATAGTTTTCCTCCAGATTATTCTCCTTGACGGGAAAGAGAAAGGCAAAGACGGAAGAGACAAGGATGGTGATGATTATCACCTTCATGCCGGATGAAACGGAGAGCTTTTCAAATGCTAGGCTCAGCAGCATGGAAATCACAACCGCTACCGCGATAACTCTGTTCTCTCTTGCAGGCGGGATGATTATTGCTATGAACATTGCATAGAGTGCCAGGGAGAGAGCCTCTGTGATGACAGAGGGAAGTATCTCTCCCATAAGTCCTCCCAGAGCCGTCCCGAGTACCCACCCCGGGCACGCAACGGACATCGCCCCGACATTATACATGGGATTGAGAGGGTATTCCCTTCCTGATGCAAGGCCGAAGATTTCGTCCGTGACTCCCATGGCGAGAAGCATTCTCTTACCCAATCCGGTATCAGGTGAGAGCTTTACAGCCAGGGCTGCACTCATCAGGAGGTACCTCAGGTTGATGACTGCCGTTGAGGCCATGAGCTCCCACACCGTTCCTCCGTCGCCCATTATATCGAGTGCGGCGGCCTGACCTGCGGAAGTATAGTTGAGGGCGCTCATAAGGGCGCTCTGGTACCATTTGATTCCTATGTTCGATGCGTTTATTCCAAGAGTGAATGATACGGCAAAATAGCCTAAAGCGACGCTTATGCCGTCAATCAACCCTCTTTTATAGTTAGCAAGGTTATCGTTCACTCTTTATTTCACCACGATGTTGACAAGCTTTCCGGGAACTACGATTTCCTTGACGATTTCTTTTCCCTCAATCCACTTCATGACAACCGGGTCTTTCTTCGCCTCGGAGAGCATCTCGTCCTTTCCTGCTTCTGCGGCAAGAGAGAGCTTTGATCTCACCTTGCCGTTGATCTGTACGACAAGAGTAATCGTGTCATCCTTTGTCTTTTCCTCGTCCCAGACAGGCCAGGGTGCCTTAGAAACACTCGGAGCGTGTCCCAGCATCTCCCAGAGTTCTTCGGAGAGGTGCGGGGTATACGGTGAGAGAAGGAGAACGAGATTCTCGATACATACTCTCGGAAGTACCTCGGCTTTCGTGAGCTCGTTGACGAATACCATCATCTGCGATATCGCGGTATTGAAGTTGAGGGATGAAGTATCGAGACTTACCTTCTTGATGGTCTTATGCATCAATTTTTCAAGCTCCTTACCGGGCTCCACATCCCTGATTTCCTTCTCCGTTATAAGCTTCCATACCTTCTCGATGAAGCGGTAGACACCGATGAATCCTGCCGTAGCCCATGGCTTGCTCTCTGTAAGAGGGCCCATGAACATCTCGTACATTCTCACGGAGTCCGCACCGTAGTCACGGATATAATCATCGGGGTTGATGACATTCTTGAGGGACTTGCTCATCTTTGCAATCACCTGGGTGAGCTCCTCGTTGTCGTCGCCTGCGTAGTACTTTCCGTCCTTCTCCACGACCATATCGGTCGGAACGAGGCTCTTGTTCTTTCTCTGGTAGGCAAATGATGTAATCATTCCCTGGTTGACCAGTCTCTGGAAGGGCTCGGGGGTACTGACAAGGCCGAGGTCATAGAGCACATGGTGCCAGAAGCGGGCATAGAGGAGATGGAGAACGGCATGTTCTGCGCCTCCCACATACAGTGATACCGGCATCCAGTATTTTTCTTTCTCCTTTCCTACGAATCTCTCTCTATTCTTCGGATCGATGTACCTCAGGTAGTACCAGCAGGAACCCGCCCACTGCGGCATTGTGTTGGTCTCTCTCTCTGCCTCTCCTCCGCACTCGGGACATGTACAGTTGACCCATTCCTCGACCTTGCTCAGCGGACTGTCACCGGTGCCACTCGGTTCATACTTATTGACAGAGGGAAGTGTGAGTGGAAGATCCTCTTCCTTCAACGGTACGATGCCGCACTTCGGGCAGTGCACGAGAGGAATCGGTTCTCCCCAGTAGCGCTGACGCGAGAAGACCCAGTCACGGAGCTTGTAGTTGACGGCTTTGTGTCCGCATCCATGCTCCTCAAGGTAGGAAAGCATCTTTTCGATGGCATCCTTCTTGTTAAGTCCGTCGAGCCACTCGGAGTTGACGTGGATGCCGTCTTCCGTCCACGCCTGAGTCTGGACATCGACTTCGCTCTTGAGAACTTCAATGATGGGCAGATTGAACTTCTTTGCAAACTCCCAGTCTCTCTCGTCATGGGCGGGAACGGCCATTATGGCACCGGTGCCGTAGGAAATGAGTACGTAGTCTGCAATCCAGATCGGGAGCAGTCTGCCGCTGACCGGGTTTACAGCATAGGAGCCGCTGAATACACCTGTCTTCTCCTTTGCAAGGTCTGTCCTCTCGAGATCGGACTTGTGCTTTACTTCGTCGATGTATTTTTCGACAGCCTCTTTCTGCTCCGGAGTCGTAAGCTTCTCCCTGAGGGGATGCTCGGGGGCGATGACCATGTAGGTAGCCCCGAAGAGGGTGTCGCAGCGTGTTGTATAGACTTCAAGGTACTCGTCGCTCTTCTCGAGTTTGAAGAAAACGGAAGCACCTTCGCTTCTCCCTATCCAGTTACGCTGCATTGCCTTGACGGACTCGGGCCAGTCAAGGGAATCGAGCCCCTTGAGGAGGTCTTCAGCATAGGCTGTAATCTTCAGCATCCACTGTCTTATATTCTTCTTCTCGACCTTTGATCCGCAGCGTTCGCATCTTCCTTCCTTGACTTCCTCGTTGGCAAGTCCGGTCTTGCAGCTCGGGCACCAGTTGATCGGGGTGAACGCCTCATAGGCAAGGCCCTTCTTGTAGAGCTGGAGGAAGATCCACTGTGTCCAGTGGTAGTAATCCTCGTCGCAGGTGGAGATCTCCCTGTCCCAGTCATATGAGAAGCCGAGGGATTTGATCTGACGGCGGAAGTTGTCGATATTCCTCTGTGTCGTCACATAGGGATGGGTTCCTGTTTTTATTGCATAGTTCTCGGCCGGAAGTCCGAAGGAGTCGAATCCCATCGGATGGAGAACGTTGTATCCGTTCATTCTGAGATAACGGGAATAGATATCTGTTGCAGTGTAGCCCTCGGGGTGTCCGACATGAAGGCCGGCGCCTGACGGATAGGGGAACATATCGAGGACGTAAGCCCTCTTCTCTCTCGGAACCGATTCGTCCTCGAGAGTCCTGAAAGTCTTGTTTTCTTCCCAGTACTTCTGCCACTTGGGCTCTATTTTGTCAAATGGATATTTACTCATGCGACGAGTATACCAAGTTGAAGGATAAAATACCATAATCGAAAGAGATGGGAAAATGAATTGAATATTTGAAAATAAGTCGTTTTTCAGGCTATACTAATTTACAT
>CAVJJV010000117.1:0-7146 GCA_963650055.1 Comamonas kerstersii
GTTCGAAGATATAAAGGTTGAAGCTTACAATGTATGGAGGCGTCTTTGAAGCCTCCGGTACTGAAGACAAGATAAAGAAGATAGAAGCAGAGACAGCTGAAAGCGGCTTCTGGTCAGACCCCGAGAAGGCGGAGAAGACATTCAGGGAGCTTTCGGCACTAAAGGAAAGCTACTACCCCTGGAAGAAGATGATCCAGGATATAAACGACCTCGGGGAGCTCATCGACTTATATAAGAGCGAGGAGGACGAGGAGTTGAGAGTCGAACTCGAGGGCCAGATAAACGCCCTCGAGGAGGAGTTCAGACCACTCAAGGTCAAGACTCTTCTCGACGGCAAATTCGACAGGAACAACCTCTATCTTTCCGTTCATGCCGGAGCCGGCGGAACGGAAGCCTCCGACTGGGCGAGCATGCTCATGAGAATGTATATGAGATGGACGGAACGCCACGGCTTCAAGTGCGAGATTCTCGACCTCGAAGAGAACGAGGGGGGCATAAAATCCGTCACAATGAAGGTCAGCGGGGAATATGCCTTCGGCTACCTCAAGGGAGAGGCGGGAGTTCATAGACTTGTCAGGATCTCCCCCTTCGATGCGGCTAAGAGAAGACATACGTCCTTTGCCTCCGTTTATGCTTCGGCGGAGGTCGACGACGACATCGAGATTGATATAAAGCCGGAGGACTACAGGCTCGATACCTACCGTGCAGGAGGAGCCGGCGGCCAGCACGTCAACAAGACTGACAGTGCAGTCAGAATCACACACTATGCAACGGGAATAGTCGTACAGTGTCAGAATGAACGCAGCCAGTACATGAACAAGGACGTTGCATTCAAGATGCTGAGAGCAAAGCTCTATGAGTACTACCAGAAGGAGAAGGAAAAGGAGAAGGAGGCCAATGCAATCGCCAAGCAGGATATCGCATGGGGCAGCCAGATCAGGAGCTATGTCTTCCAGCCTTATACCCTCGTCAAGGACCATAGAACAAACTACAGCACCGGCAACATCAGCGCCGTCATGGATGGAGAGATTGATGATTTCATTGAGAGCTATCTCCACTTTGCCAAGGAAAATTAGGTTTTTCCTTCTTTTTCTCATCCTCTTCTTCTCCGCTTCGGTATTGAATGCGGAGAGCTTCAAGGTTGCAGTTGCGGGAGAAAACGATGAATATGTCACTCTCTTCAAAACTGTTCTCTCTTCCTTCAAAAGTATAGGAAGCAGCAGTGTGCTTTCCCTGAGGGAGGAGAGGAGGACAAGGGAGAACATGGTTTCCCGCTCCAAGGCGGTGACGACGGCAAGTAAGAACGAGACGACATCAACGGAGAAAGAAGATACACTCACTCCCTACGAGATACTCACTCTCGAAATCGTCACACCCGATCTCTCCCGATACTCTTCATTCCTCTCATCGGGAGACGCGGATGCGTATGACTATGTAAGGACCGGAGAGAGTATAGACGGAATCTTCTACATAGCTTCCACTCCAGATACGGATGCAGATTTTATTACCGTCTATTTCAACGGGGAGGTCATACACTCTGCATGGTACAACACCATGCTCGAGAGAAGTGAAGAGGATATCCTGTATTCTCTCCTCTCGGCCCTCCTTCTGGGAGATGAGTGGAATCTCTACACGCTCTCCCTCTCCCCGGAGGATGCTTCGATATCTGTCGACGGGAGCGGATACACCGGAGACGGCTACCTGATACTCCAGAACGGAACGCATGTATTCTCCGTCTCCGCCTACGGCTACAGGGAGAGCATATTCTCTCTTTCCCTTAGAGGAGACGAGAAGGAGATAGCACTTTCACTTGTGCCCACAGAACCCTTCACCCTCTCGATAACAACCTATCCCTTTGACTGTGATGTCTACTTCAACGGGATAAAGACGGACGGGAAGATAATCGCCGGGGCATCGGTACCGTACTTAGTCACCCTCTCGCACCCGCGTTTCAGCTTCTTCTCCTATCAGGAGAGAAGAGAGAATAATCACATAACTCTCGAGATGGCACCCCTCTGGACGGACTCCGAGGATCTCATCACGGAGAAGAAGGGTGCATTCTACTCATCGCTTTTCTATGTGCTCCTCTCCTTCGGAGGATATTCGGCCTCCAATGCGGTCTCGAATTACTATTCCGAGGAACTCGGAGAGTTCTCCAAGGTTGTTTTTACAGGGTGCTCGATAGTATCATTAGTAAATCTGATGCAGAGTGCAGTAGACTACTACAATGCAGCCCGGATGGGTTTATAAGGAAGATAGATATGGGTTTATTTACAAAATTCAGTGCAAAGATAAAGAGTCTCTTCTCTTCTTCGAAGATTGATGAAGAGTTCTTCGAGAACCTCGAGGACACCCTGGTCGAGGGGGACCTGGGAGCGAGACTTACGGAGGAGATTACATCGATTCTCCGTAAGGAAGCAAAGGAGAAGAAGATTTCAGATCCCGTAGAGCTCCAGAAGATGATGAAGGAGATAATATCCCCCTATGTAAATCCGTTCCCCCTTGAATTGAACGATGGGGTCAATGTCTTCATGATTCTCGGTGTCAACGGAGTGGGTAAGACGACTTCCATCGCCAAGATGGGTTCATACTACAGAGAGAGGGGGAAGAGGGTCCTTCTTGCCGCTGCAGACACCTTCCGTGCAGCAGCTGTAGATCAGCTCGATATACATGCAGAGAGACTCGGCATGAGAATAGTCAAGCAGCATACGGGGTCGGACCCCGGTGCCGTAGTCTATGACGCCATTGTCTCCGCCCAGGCTCAGAAGGATGACCTTGTGCTTGTAGACACTGCAGGCAGAATGCACAACAGGGAGAACCTCATGAAGGAACTCAAGAAGATCGATAAGATAGTTCTTTCAAGAGGAATCAGGGAGGGTAACTACAAGAAGTTCCTCGTCATCGACGCAACGACGGGACAGAACGGACTTGTACAGGCCGACCTCTTCAACAAGGCCGTGAAGCTCGACGGAGTCATCCTTACCAAGTATGATTCGGCTGCGAAGGGAGGAGCTCTCGTCCAGATAGGTAAGACACTTTCTCTCCCCGTCGTCTTTGTAGGAACTGGGGAGAAGTATTCAGATATCCATCCGTTCGACAAGGAGGAGTACCTCAACGCACTCCTGGGTCTGGGAGACTAGTTTGAAAAGAATCATTCCTCTCCTTTTATTACTTCTTCTTCCGCTTTTCTCTGTAAGCGCGGAGTATTTCTCGTCCAACGAGCTTGGTCAGAAGAAGAGTGCTGCCGTCTCCATTCTTGATGATGAATGGGTCCTTTCTGTGGACGGAGAGAGGGAGATACTCTACCATAACGGCGAGGTATACTTTGAGAAGATATATACCTCTTCCGGCTGGACTCTCAAAAAAGGAGAAAGTGGGGAAAGAGTAATCAAAAACAGTGACGGCAACACGGAGCGGAGAATCATCACCACTTCCGGCGGGACGGAGGAGTACAACTACATATATGCCGGCACCCTCCTCAAGGGATACAATTATTCCCTTAACGGAACTCTCCTGGAGAGGGTGGACTACGTAACGACAGGAGACGGCACTCTTCTCTACTACTCACTCAAGGACGAAGGCGTCTATCTTACCGACAGGTACTTTGTCACGGGGGGTGAAAAAACAGCCTATGAAGACTCTCCCTCTGTAACAACAAAGACCGAAGACGGCTACGCTGAAACCGATGGGGCCTGTACAAGATACTACGATAACAATGGAAGACTTATAAAGGAGGAAGCCGGCGGCGAGGTGACAACCTACACCTACTCCGATGACGGAATACTTATTGAAAAGAGTGTGGAGAGTGAAGACGGCACGAGTGTCACATACTACGAGGATGGGGAAAGGATTAGACGTTACTCCTCTTCCGGGGTGCTTCTCTCGGAGAGACGTCTCCTTGAGGACGGAACGACGGAGGAGAGAAGATTCATAGACGGGGTTGCGAAATACATCTTCATCTACGATACGGACGGTAAGAGGATAAAGGAGGCCTATGCCCTGTGATTTTTTCTCTCGCCCTCCGTTATGCCTTCCCGCATTCTGCCTCCCGGCGTTCCCGCTCCATCAGGATAATGCTGACAGTCGCGCTCTCACTTGTAGTCGTCATTGTCGTCATTGCTGTAATGACCTTCCTCCAGTCAACCCGTTTCGACTCGATCCGCAGTGTCAGGTCCTTCGACTGCATGGTCGACGGGGACTATGCTTCTGAGCTCAGGGTCCTCTTTCCCGATGCCGTAGTCTTTGCATACGGGGAGGGTGAGGCACTCACGGAAAACGGCTCGTACCTTGTAAGGTACATAGATTCCTCCTATGAAGGGGGGATCAATATATACTTCGGAAATGCGGATTCGCTTCTTGTTCCATTCTCCTTCTTCCGTAAGGCTGAGGGGAAAAGTGCAACGCTCTCGATGCTGCGCTCCGGAGGGCGTGTCACGGCACTCAGGAGTATTGAGTATGAGATAAGTGGAGTCTATTACACTTCGCTTTCATCCGAGTTTGACGACACGATGCTCTTTCTGCCGCTCTCCGCGGCCGATGAGAATGTAACGATGAAGACAGCAGTAAAGGGAATAGAGAGCGGAGAGTATAAGATACTTGAAGAGAATGGATACTCGTTCACTACATGGAAGGAGAGCGAATCCTCGCTCTACGGGGCGTTTCTCATCGAGAAGACATTGATGTACGGGGTATTGTCACTTCTCTTCATCATCATTGCCGTAGCAGTCAACCAGAGTGTCATAGAATTCAATAGATCCCGCTTCAGGGAGATAGCGGGGCTCGAGATAATGGGAATGGAGAGAAGAAAACTCAGAATGATTTCTCTTCTTTCCTTCCTTGTTGTGATTATCTCGGGAATACTTCTTGCATATGTCTCGGGCACCATCATACTCATTCTCCTCGAGAAGTTTTCCTCTTCCTCCGATTTGATTATGACACTCTCGCTCTCGCTTCCCGCAGGCGGATTCATATTCTTCTCCTTCTTCATGATTCTCATTACTTTCGCCTTTACGATGAGGGAGAACAGAAAGAGGGAGAGAAAAGATATAAGCGAGGTTCTTCATGCCGAATGAATTATTGAGAATGGAAAGTATTAAGAAGTCCTTCCCGACTCCGGGAAAAGGGGAGAGCCTCTCGATATTGAAAGATATAAATCTTACGCTCCACGACGGTGAGAGCATAGCAATAACCGGCTCCAGCGGCTGCGGAAAGTCCACGCTTCTCTCCATTGCGGCTCTTCTTCTTAAACCTACAGGCGGGAAAATCTACTACTCGGGAAAAGAGGTGACAACCTTCTCTGACTCAGTTGTCGCCTCGATGCGTAACAGATACATGGGATTCGTCTTCCAGAACGCAATGCTTCTCGAAGATTTTACCTCCCTTGAGAATGTCGCAATGCCCCTTATAATCGGCGGAGAGAAGAAGAAAACAGCGCTCGAGAAGGCAGCGTACTACCTCTCTCTTGTGAATATGACTGAAAGAGGGGACTACCGCCCGTCACTTCTTTCAGGGGGAGAGAGACAGCGTGTCGCCATCGCCCGTGCCCTCTCTTCATCGCCCTCCGTTGTCTTTGCCGACGAGCCCACCGGAAACCTTGATGAGAAAACGAGCGGGGTTGTCGAGAACCTTCTTTTCGATATCGTGAAGAAGGAGGGGCGGGGACTTATTCTTGTCACACACGATAACTCCTTTGCCTCGAGGGCCGACAGGGTCTATACACTTCTCGGAGGGGTTCTCAATGAAAAATGAGGGGGAGAGACTCTATAGAGTGCGTAAGTGCGGAAAGGGAATGAGCGGGAGATATATTCTCTCCCATTATTCACCTTCAGTCATCGTCTTTCTCATTGTAATGACCCTTACCTTCGTAATGGTCTTCATTTCCTCGATGACAAGTGCAATAGACAGAATGATTGTGCTTCTCGGCTGCGGGTCGGTTACGACCGTGGAGGAAGTTGACGTATCGGAATATGAAGGCGCTGTGATAGATGAAGTAAGGACGGGAGACGGTATCATATATGCTCAATCGGGAAAGAGTCTTGTGCACCTCAAGGGGGTCGATATTTCCTCGTACTTCTCCGGGGAGAGGAAAGAGGGAATGAGACTCACCCTCTCGGAGAATAAAGAGGGTAAGAGCATAATCATCTCCTCCTCTCTCGCTTCTGCACTCGACCTTGAAATCGGAGACAGGATGACCCTTCTTCTATATGAGGAGTCGTCATCCAGGGCAAGACCTCTCCTGATGACGGTGAATGGAATATATTCTTCCGGGTACGCACAGCTTGATAAATACCTGGGGTTTGTCGATATATCGCTGCTGGGAGGGGATTCGTCATATGAAATCCTCCTTGATAAAAACCAGAATGTCGATAAGGTAGTAAGCGACCTCTGGAGTAAAGGCATATATGCCGTAAGCTACAGAACAAGGTATTCCGCTCTCTGCACCAATGTAGACCAGTCCATAATGATTCTGTATATCATACTTATCTTCGTCGCCGTTCTCGCCGCCTTCTTCAGTTCTGACATAGCCCACGTCTATACATCCCGTGACAGGAGGGATATAGCAACGATGAGGCTGATGGGGGTGGACGAGAAGAGCATAAGAAGAATATACAGGAAGATGACTCTGACGAGTGTCTTCTTCTCCACTGTTCTCGGAATAACAGGCGGAATAGTACTCTCCCTCTTCTCTCCTTCCCTCATGTCATTCGTTGCAGAGAAGGAGCCCCAGTTCGTGGAGTATTACATAACTTCCTTCACTCTTTCCGTTCCCCGGCTCCAGATTGTACTGACGGCCGTCATCATGCTCCTCTGTTCCTCTCTGACGCTGAGGATAGAACTCAGACGTACTGGGCACATTGAACTGATGAAAGAGATAAAGGGAGAGTGATGGAACTTTATTCCATTCTGTTGTAGTCTTCTCTTATGAGCTTCGAGGTCTTTCAACTTGGTACAAGCGGCATGATGCCCCTTCCCGACAGATTTCTTACATCCACTCTCGTCAGGCGTGAGGGGGAGTTGTTTCTATTCGACTGCGGGGAGGGTACGCAGGTATCACTGAAGATGCTCAACCTCAAGTGGAAGAAAATCAGTGCGATATTCATCTCACATATGCATGCAGACCATGTAACCGGGCTCCCGGGGCTGTTG
>CAVJJV010000118.1:0-6259 GCA_963650055.1 Comamonas kerstersii
AAAAAGAGCAGTTTTATCTTTTCATTGATGAGATACAGATGTCGGACGAAGTAGATAATCCGTTCAATAAGGAAGGGAAGAAAATAACCTTCTATGATGCTCTCAACGACCTGAGGAATCTATCCAACCTCGATATCTATGTAACCGGCAGCAAATCCAAGATGCTCTCAAGTGATATCCTCACCGAGTTCAGGGGGAGAAGTGACGAGATAAGAGTTCATCCGCTGTCATTCAGGGAGTTTTATTCAGCAGTCGGAGGAGACAAACATGATGCCTTTGATGAATATGCCTTTTACGGAGGGATGCCGCTTGTGCTTTCAAAGAGGAATGAGGATGACAAGATAGACTATCTCAAGTCTCTGTTCACCACTGTCTATATAAAGGATATAGTCGAACGCAGGAAAATCAGACGGGAGGATATCCTGGCCCTTATACTGGATCTTCTCTCGTCGTCTGTCGGTTCCCTTACCAATCCTAATAAAATAGCATCCGCAATGAACTCAAAGCAGAAATTGAAGAAGGATGATTCGGTCTGTGTTAATACCGTCAAATCATATATAGACAGTATCCTGGATGCTTATCTCTTTGAAGAATGCAGACGTTATGATGTCAAATGGAAGAATTACTTTGATTATCCGAATAAATATTACTGTGTGGACACTGGACTCAGAAATGCCCGTACCGGCTTCAGAGAGCTTGAGATGCCTCATATCATGGAGAACATTGTTTACAATGAACTGAGAATCCGCGGCTTCGAGGTCGATGTCGGGATAGTAAGCTCTTCTGAAATCAACTCCTCCGGGAGGAGTGCCATGAGAAACAGGGAGATAGACTTCATAGCTGCAAAAGGAAAGAGGAAAGTCTATATTCAATCTGCATATGCAATGGAAACCGAAGAGAAGGAGAGGGATGAGAACAAGCCTCTTCTTCTTACCGGCGATATGTTCGAGAAGATAATCGTCCGCCATGATGTAACAAAAAGGTGGTACAACGAAAAGGGTATACTGAATATCGGAATTATTGATTTTCTCCTCGATGACAAGCTCATATAAACAATACCGACTTGACCGGGGAAGCAGGGGAGAGTAGAGTCTCCTCTCCGGAACGGAGACTGTCTGACAATGTAGATGGAATGTCTCTGCAGAAAACTGTAAAGATTCCAGTCTGGGTGGAGTATAACTATCTTTTGTTTACGAAGCAGATCCGGGAGTGTTGTCCTGAATAGTACAAAATTTTAAAGAAAGTCTTAATATAAAAGTAAATAACTGTAAGACAGAGAATCAGAATGACACTACCACTTTTGCAAGCGATGGATATCAGGCAAACCAGAACAATGCAATTTTAACCATCCTGGCAAATATAGTTGAAGTCACAAACAGCACCTTTAAAAATGTGTTCATGCCGATTAGTGTTACTAAAGATTCTGCCGGAGAGGGTGAGGTAATTGTTGATAACTGTACATTTGAGGATTGCGGTAGATCTCCAGCAACTGAGACTGCTTCCGGAGATGACAAAAGTAAAATGATAAACCCGTCCAACATGAAACTGGCTGCACCGATTCGTGTGAGACATTCTGCTGATTCAGTGGATGGCAGTTCTATGAAGGTCACTATCAAGAATTCGTCAATTACAGGAACAAAATGTATAGAGGATCTTGGAGATGTGCTTCTTGTTGAGGCTAGAGATGGAAGGAAATGGAAGTCTCTTACGTCTGTATTCGAGAATAACACTACAGACTTGAAGGTAAAGGTTGCAGCATCCACAGAAGGCGAAAGTGGATTTAAAACTGTTTCCAAAGAAACTACTGAGACAATTGAAGTAGCTGCTAATACAACAACCTGATTCTCACTGAGTCTACTCGAGTAGCTCTATGACTCTACAGAAAGTGGACAAATAAAATGGTTTCTACTGCCTCTCCCCATGGGC
This sequence comes from Comamonas kerstersii, assembly GCA_963650055.1. Taxonomy (GTDB): domain Bacteria; phylum Spirochaetota; class Spirochaetia; order Sphaerochaetales; family Sphaerochaetaceae; genus Ornithospirochaeta. The sequence continues at coordinate 1,927 of CAVJJV010000118.1, forward strand.
AGTAAGAATAGATTTTTATTATTATTCCCTGCACCCTTTGGTTTTATGCCTGAGGGTGCTTTCGTTGGAGATTGTTGTTGCGTAGTAGTACTACGGTTGCGTTGATAGGCTGTATGGAAAGATACTTTCTCTATCTGTTTAGATCCCTGAGCTCTCGTCTCTGCTGTATCTTTGCGTCCTTTTCCTTGATGGCTTCCTTCTTGTCGTGGACGTTCTTTCCGCGGGCAAGTGCTATCTTCATCTTGACGAGGTTACCCTTGATGTAGATTTCAAGTGGGACGATTGTGAGACCCTTCTCATTGACCTTCCGGGTGAACTTCTTTATCTCCATCTTGTGGGCAAGTAACTGACGCTTTCTATCGGCTGTATGATTGAAGATGTTACCGTGGGTATAGGGCTGGATGAGAAAACCTATGAGGGTGAGGGTACCGTTCTTTGCCGTTATGTAGCTGTCGGAGAAGGAGCACTTTCCCTCTCTTACCGATTTGACCTCCGTTCCCTGGAGGGCGATGCCGCACTCAAGCTCCTCGAGTATTTCATAGTTGAAGTATGCCTTCTTGTTTTTCTGTATAAGCTTAAAACTCTTTTCTTCACTCATGTTTCACCAGCCTGAATCCGTTGAATTCAGAAGATTTGGACTTTGATGCTATACCTACATCATTACGGGTAACATCTTCGTTTACATAGCTTCCGCCCATCACGATTATATCATCAAAGGGGAAGAGCAGGGAGAGGCGGGAGATGGTCTCTTCATCGACTAGTCTCATGAGCGGCATGTATACTGTACATGTCATATCCCAGAGCTGTCCCATGAGGGATGTGGGGGTAGCTGAATCGTTCTCGACGAATACAAGTGACGAGACATACTTCTTGTTCTCTGCAGAGAGGGACGCCACGTACCACTCGTAGAGGGTGGGGAGGGAGTATTCTACTTCGTCCTTTTCAGACTTCCATTCAATATACGCCTCGGCCGCATACCAGCTTATATACCTTATCGGCCTTGAGGAGCGGGAGGAGAGATTTATCCCCTTGAGATAGTTGGAGTCAACCTTTCCCTCTTCTATCAGAGTCTCTATGTTGCTCTTACTCCACCCGGGGTTTTCTTCGACAAAGAGTGCATATTCATTCTCGGTAACAAGGCTCCCGCTCATTGAGAAGGAAGCAAAATCGAGAGTCCGGGGGAGCTTGTTGCTCTCCGGGTAGGATGGGGATGTAGTCTCACCTATTGTGACTCTCCCTTTTTCATAGGTGTAGAAGGATCCTTCTTTCGATACCTTTATCTCTGTTGTCTCATCATTGATGACGACTTCTTCGGTGTTTTCATCCCTGTAGAGAGACTCTAGGTATTTCTCTACTGTTTTGAGCTCCTGAGAGGAGTAGTTTATCCCGTTCTTATCAAGGATTCCTTTTCCCTCTGTGTAGTCGTCATACATTGTCCCACTGGTTATATGGAGTGCTCCGTAAAGCCATACGTCTCTTACATCATCTATCTTCATCTCTGATGCAGTTGTTGCAAACGTCTCAAAGGGAGATGGGTATTTAACTTCCTCCATGTAGTCGGTTATGGAAGAGTAGAGAGCAGTGTTCGACGCAAAGCTCTTAACTGCCAGACTCTTCACTTCATCTGTATATGTAAAGTCCGGTGTGATTTTAAAGACATAGTTATGGAAGAAGGTGAAGAAATAGTGCCTCGGGACATCTACTGTGGTGAAGCCTATCTCAATTCCTTCATAAGTGAATGTATAGGTATGCTTTCCTCCTGTTGTCTCGAGGGAGGTGCCGTAACCGTTACCGAGGTACATTCCGTCCTCATATACTCCGTATACGGGAAGGGAGGAATCGAAGGAGACATATGTCTTGTTGGTTACTATCCCGGGAAGGAGACAGATAAGGAAGAATATTACTAGTACAAAGAGGAGATTGAGGGCAAGTATATAGTATGCCGGACGGATGCCGTGCCAGGGCTTTAAAACGACATCGTCGACAGGGGGAAGTTCAGGTTTTTTAAACATAGCATAAAGGTAAGAAACAAATCTTCTCTTGTCAATTAAGGCTAAGTAGTGTTACTTTGTCTTCATGGAAAAATTCCTATGCTGGGTCGAGAAGACCACGGTCAGGAAACTGACGAAGAGAAAGGCCAAGAAGCTGTATAATAAGACTAAGAAGAGGACATTCTTCTCAGAGGCGCTCGAGTGGCTGGATGCGCTTGCATTCGGAGTATTCTGGGTACTCATCATAAACCAGTTTCTCTTCCAGCTCTTCGTAATTCCCTCTCCGAGTATGGTTTCAACTCTCCTTGTCGGAGACAGGGTCGTGGTAAGCAAGACCGAGTACGGCATTGAACTCTACCCGGGAGGCCCCAAGCTCTTCGAGAGCTCGAGCCGTGTCCAGCGGGATGATATAATAACATTCTATAATCCCGAGTATGAGTCCCGCGGTCCCTTCTTCGATATCCTGAGCCAGGCTGTCTATATGGCAACCCTGTCTTTGGTAAACATAGACAAGGACAGTGACGGTAATGCAAGGGAGAGACTTTACGTAAAGCGCTGTGCCGCTCTCGGCGGGGACTCTGTAAAATTCATCAACGGTGACGTATACATAAAGGCTGCAGGAACCGGGGAATATGTAAAGGAAAGCGAGTTCAGAGAGGAGAATTCTCTCTCTCCGGCGCCCGCGCGCTCTGTCGACACAACGCTCTACGATGCACTCAAGGCAGTAGCAAGAATAGGAGCATACAGCGATAGCGGCCTCAGTTACCCCGATTACCTTGTAAGCGAGTACAGAAAGATGGCGGGAGGGGAGTATGACTACAAGTTCGACCTCTATGAGTACAACAGGGCTTACTACGACGAACTTGAATCCATCAATCCTTCCGATATGACAGTGCGTGCTTCATCGGGTAAATATAAAGCAGGTATCTATGTTCCCGACGGCTCGGTTCTTCCTCTCGGTGACAACAGGGACAACAGCCAGGACGGACGTTACTTCGGCCCCGTGAGCGAAGACGATGTGAACGGACGTGTCGTTGCCCGCTTCTGGCCTCTTTCAAGGATCGGCTCCCTCACCGATGATTGATTTTTATATCCCATCAAGGCCCGTCAGTCTCTATATCCACGTACCCTTCTGCAGGAAGAGATGCGACTACTGCGCCTTCTATTCATCGTTACTCGATAAGGAGAAGCTTGAGGAATACTACCTAGTTCTGAAGAAGGAACTTGAAGTAATCACTGAGGAGATCCATAAGCCTTTCTACACTATCTACTTCGGAGGAGGAAATCCGCTCCTCCTTGGAGAGGAGAGGATACTATCCCTCCTTGAAACTGCAGAGAGGTACGGTAAAAGCGAAGAGTGTACCGTTGAAGTAAATCCTGAGGACATTACCGCTAAGCTCGATATTCTCTACCCGGAGGTTACGAGGATATCGACAGGAATACAGTCGATGAATGACAGAACGCTCTCGTTTCTAAATAGGAACGCTGGGGTGAAAGACAACAAGAAAGCCATGGAGTATCTTGCATTGTCTCCATTTACATGGAATGCCGATATAATAACGGCGGTACCGGGAACTACAGTTGACGATACCCTCTACGACATAGAGAAAGTAGCTGGATATAATCCGGAGCATATCTCGTTCTACTGCCTGACATTCGAGGAGAATACACCGCTCATTGCCCGTTCAAGTCCCCTGGGAGACGAAGAGGAGAGGGCATTCCTGCTTGCGGGTTGGAATAAACTCAAAACTCTCGGCTACAACCACTACGAAATAAGTGCATTTGCAAGAAAAGGCTATGAATGCCTCCACAACTCTGTCTACTGGGAGCTCGGGCAGTACATAGGACTCGGGCCCTCTGCCGAGTCTTTCCTCGGCTACACGGAAGGTGTCTCGATGAGAAACAGGGAGGACCTGGAGAGCTATATAAAAGCTCCCGACTTCGACTGCGAGCACCTCGGCATAAAGGAAACGGAGGAGAGCTATCTGATAACGGCACTCAGAAGAGATAAGGGGATAGATAAGAGAGAGTATTCTGAACGTTTCTCCTCTTCCTTCGACTCAAAGTACCATTCTGCCATAGAGAGTCTTGACTCCTCCTTCTTTGTTGATTCTCCCTCATCGTTCAGACTGACGGAGGAAGGGATGATGATGCTCAATACCGTAATTCTGACTCTTTCGATGGAGATATGAGAGGCTAGAAATTCAAGGGAAGAGAACCAAGTATATTGACTGAAAAATACCGCCTGTGATAACTTCATTGGGTATTCTAAAAATTATAGAGGTATATACATGTCTGGCCACAGCAAATGGGCAACTATTAAACACAAGAAAGGTATTGCA
>CAVJJV010000119.1:0-2766 GCA_963650055.1 Comamonas kerstersii
CCCCCCCCCGGTACATAGTCAAGAAAAATCAAATCCCTTCCCAGAAAGGGCCTAATTGACGATAATCGGGATATGAAAATACTAATTGCATCAGACATACACGGCTCGGAGTATAGAGCACGTCAGATACACGACATCTGGAGAAACGGAGATTTCGATATGGTGTTACTTCTCGGAGATCTTTTATATCATGGTCCGAGGAACGACCTTCCTCCCTTCTACTCTCCCAAGAAGGTCATCCCCCTCCTCTCGGAGATGAAGGACGATATCACGGCAGTCAGGGGGAACTGCGACGCCGAGGTCGACCAGATGGTGCTCCCCTTCCCCATCATGGATGATTCGAAGTCTCTCTTCCTCAACGGAAAGAAGGTCTTCTTAATGCACGGCCACCACAATCTTGACTACAAGGATGCAGATATCGTGATGAGCGGACACACCCATGTTCCTGTCCTCGAGGAGAGAGACGGAGTGCTCTTTCTCAATCCCGGGTCCACTACGATACCGAAGAACGGAAGTGAGCCCGGCTATGCTGTCTGGGATGAGACGGGTATACGGATTATATCACTAGACAACGGAGACGTAGTCAAGACATGGAACTGAGAGGGTGACCTTTACTCTACCCTCCTCTTCCGATATGTCGACGGAGCCGTTATGAAGTTCCATTATCTGGTATACGATACTCAGTCCGAGTCCCGAGCCTCCGGAGGTGCGTGACTGGTCTCCCCTGCTCCAGGGCTCGAAGAAGAGCGGAAGGGGCTTGGGGAGCGATCCGTCGTTGTAGACTTCAATGATGAGATTGTTGCCGTCCTCTTTTGTCTCTATGACAGGCGGATTGGTACTTGTGCGGTACTCGAGTGCGTTGTGTATAACCTCCTCGAGAGCTCTGACGATGAGGCCGTCGTCGGCATAGACGATTGTAGAAACGGGGAAGTCTGTTTTGATTTCTCCCTGGACTCTGCACATGGCGGTGTCGATTTCGTCCTTGAGAACAAGTTCCCTCTTCTCGCACTTTACATCGGGAGAGAGAAGGTATGAATAATACGAGACGCTCGCGATTCTTTCCTTGAGGGTGTCATTCTCCTTCTTGAGTGTCTCTATCGTCTCCATGGTAAGGGGAAAAAGGCCGTCTGTCATTCCCTCGAGTATCATATTCATGCTTGTGACGGGGGTATTGAGGTCATGCGAAATGTTGCGTATCCATTCCTTACGGGATGCGGAGTGACGTCTGAGGTCCTTTCCGAGAGACTCGATTGAAGCTCCTATCTGGTTGTACTCGGTAATCTTCGTGTCGGGTATTGTAACATCGAAGTGACCCGAGGAGAGCATCGAGAGGGCCTTCTCTATGTTCTTTACATGCTTTTCCGTGCTGCGGGAGACAAAGTAGGCGAGAATGAAGCCGACTATGAGGATAATCGGAATCGTGTACGCCAGGACTCTGTATATCTCCTGGAGGATGAACTTCGTCGGGGTGTAATAGTCTACAGAGTAGACAAGTACATCGAGGTATGCCGAGAGATTACCGTTTATGTAGACGGCTATCGTACCCGCTATGTCGCCCTTCTTGATGGTTGAAGGATAGGCGACTGTCATCTTTCCCCTGTCCTTCGTCTCATAGAAATCGACGCTCTCTATCTCCGTTCCGAGAATCGATGCCATCTTTATATCGAGTTCATACTCCGCTGCCGGGAGCTCGTAGAGCGTGGTGCGGGTGAGGGAGGAAGAGGAACGTGTCGTCCCCGCATCCTCTATGTACGAGAAATTGTTGTCGACATAGCTTGCAAGCTGTGGGATGAACGAGCCGTCTCCCGACTGCCCGAATGTCAGCATCTGGGCCCCGCTTGCACTCCTGAGTACGAAGCCGCTTATTCTCTCCGAAACATTGGAGAAGACATAGTCGTAAATGTTGTCCGCATCGGTGACCTCGGCATTCTCGAGTGATTTCCTGACGTTGGATGCAAACTCATCGAAGACCTGGCTGGACCATGAGTAAATCAACCTCTTGGAGAAGACTGTTATACATGCCACCTGCAGGAGGGTTATTGCAATCAATATGAGGGCGATTGCGAAGAATAGTCTTGCAAGCTGTCTATGCATTAAGCCTTCTTTCCCGAGAACCTGTAGCCGTAGCCGCGGACTGTGTCGATCCAGTTGCCGGGGCGGAGCTTTGTTCTGATGTTCTTTATATGCGTATCGACTACACGCTCATAGCTCTCGAAGGAATAATCGAAGCATTCCTCGAGTATCTGGGAGCGGGTGATGAGATTGGGCTCGTTGGAGACAAGATAGAGCACTATCCTCCACTCGGCTGCGGTGAGATTGATTGGAACGTCGTTCACTCTTATCTCATGTATGTCCTCGTCGATGTAGAGTGTATTCTCGCCGTCCACGTAGCTGTACTTGTTCTTCGATGCCGCAGAGCCCTCGTCGAGTCTTCTGAAGAGCGCCTGAATGCGGAGTACAAGCTCCTTGGGGCTGAAAGGCTTTGTTATGTAGTCGTCGGCACCGAGTTCGAAGCCGAGAATCCTGTCGCTCTCGTCGACTCTCGCCGTGAGAAAGATGACCGGAAGATGCTCGTTCTTCTCCTTCATCTCCTTGACGAAGGCAAAACCATCACCGTCGGGGAGCATAACATCCTGTATGAGGAGGTCCGGCGTCTTCTTGAGGAATGCCGCTCTGGCGTCCTGGATGGACTTGAAGCCCTCGGCCTCGTATCCGGAGAGGGAAAGATACTGGACAACACCGTTTCTTATGACTTCATGGTCTTCT
>CAVJJV010000120.1:0-2643 GCA_963650055.1 Comamonas kerstersii
CTGCCTTGTCTCCTGCCTCCAGAGCGGCATTGAACTTCTTGACAGCTGTACGACATGAACTCTTTGCTGCACGGTTTCTGAGGCGGCGTTTAGCGTTCTGGCGATCTCTCTTCTCTACTGACTTGCTTGACATTATATTTCCTCCAAAAGATAACAAATAGTCAAATTAATATCGTTTCCCTGAAACGACATTTACGAAAATTACCATAATAGATAATTTGGGTCAACAGAAATATCTTACTTTCTTAAAAGAAATTGCACAAGTGTCATGAAAAATGCCGGGTGCAGAACAATCAAAGTCGATCAATCTTTACTGAAAAGCTCGTCCTGATAGTCCTGGTAGACCTCCCAGAAACCGCTCTCCCCGTCGAAATAAACTTCGTCGAACGGAATGAATATCTGGCGTCCGTCAAGTGTGGTGCATGTAAGCTTTCTCGAAAGGATGTTGACTTCACTCACCTTCCATATATCGTGGTCGATCTTGAGCTTTGTTCCCTCTGGAGGTGCTCCAGCCTTCTCTTCCATATAATAATCATATTCATATGCAAGGCAGCATAAGAGTCTTCCGCAGGGGCCGCTTATCTTCGCTGAGTTGAGCGAGAGATTCTGCTCCTTGGCCATCTTTATGGTGACGGGTTCCATCTCCCTGTTCATTGCGTGGCAGCAATAATCCCTTCCGCATACAGAGAGCCCGCCGATCAGTCTCGCCTCGTCCCTGACACCGATCTGTCTGAGCTCGATACGCATCCTGAAGACGGCGACAAGGTCCTTTACAAGCTCCCTGAAATCGACACGCTCTTCGGCGGTGAAGAAGAAGATTACCTTGCTCTCCCCCAAGAGGAAGTGGGCAGATATCAGCTTCATCGCCAGATGATGCTTTATTATCTTCTCCCTGCATACATCGAGGGCCGTATCCTCCTGGCTTCTGTTCTCCTCGTATCTTGCCATCTCCGAGGGAGTTGCAAGATGATCGATCCAGATGACATCACCGTCGACCTTCATCTTCACGCTCTCCCTTCCGCTCTGGCATCCGAAGCACGAAAGACACTGGTGTTCATTCTCGTCGCCCTCATATGAGCTGTCATTCTTCCCGAAAGAGAGACATGCCCCCTGAGGATTGGGGTTACCCGGCTTATAGCCCTCCCGGAAGGTCGGAGCGGGCCCGATGACAACCCCGAGGTCGAGGCCGAACTTCGTGTCGTAGATGACGGGTGTCCCGGCATATATGACACTATCCCAGGCGCCGAGACATATATCATTATAGGATGAGTTCTTTATAGCATATACATAAGCACTCTCTTCAGAGCGTGCAGTCTGTTTCTTCTTCATGGATAGAAAGTTACCACAGCTGGGGGCGATAATCAATCTATAGCGGAAAACTCAAATGCCGTCTACACTCTTTTCCACCACTCTGCTATTCTCTCTCCATGGACAGAAACGACTCCCTGATTCTAGCTCCCCTTGCAGGCTATACAGACAAGGCCTTCCGTGAAATATGCTCTCTCTTCGGCTCCGACAGTGCCGTTTCGGAGATGGTGAGCGCAGAGGGGCTTGCACGTGACAGCGTGAAGACAATGGAGCTCATGGAGAAGTACGAGGGAGAGAAGAAGCTCACCGTCCAGCTCTTCGCCCCATCTGCAGACCCGATAAAGAGGGCACTCCCCCTTTTGAAGGAAAGCAGTATAGATGGAGTTGATATAAACTGCGGCTGCCCGGTGCCGAAGGTCGTGAAGACAGGAGCGGGCTCTGCGCTCATGAGGGAGCCGGAGAAAATCGGAGAGATGGTAAGATTGCTCAGGGACAACCTCGACGTTCCGGTATCCGTCAAGTTCAGACTGGGATGGGACTACGACTCCATCAACTATCTTGAAGTTGCCCACATAGCCGTCGAGAACGGAGCCTCGGCTCTAACGCTGCACGCAAGAACACGCTCCCAGGGCTACGAGGGAAAAGCAAGGAAAGAAGCCTTCGGAATACTCTCAAAAGAGTTCAGAGGAAGAGATATAGCCCTCTACGCATCGGGGGATATATTCTCGCCCGAAGACGCCATTGAGGCAATGGATAAATACGGTATGACAGGCGTAATGTTCGCCCGCGGAGCCATCGGCAACCCCTTCATCTTCAGAGAGACAAGAAACTTCATGAAAACGGGAGAATACATCCTACCCACAGTAGAGGAGAGAATAGAGACCGCCCTCCGCCATTACGACCTCATGGTCAAGTACTACGGCCCCCGTGTTGCCTCCCATGGAATGCGTAAGCACGCCCTCTCCTACGTTAAAGGCATCAAGAAATCCTCCGAATGCAAGAACGCCCTCTCCAGGGCAGAGACAAGAGAAGACTACGAGAAGGCATTCTCCCTCATAGGTTGAATAATCCCCCTCACAAAGCAGGAAGCCTGAAAGAATGATGCCGCCGACCATAATGACCGGCAGCATCAGTGCTTCCTATATTATATTTCTACAAGGCAGCAGAGGACACCTTATATTCTGTCCCATCACGTTTCGGGGTTGGTTTTAACGAAAACCTTTTTATCATCAACATAAGTATAAGGCCTTATATATCCCGAAACATCAATCGTTTTGCCATTCGTCGAGTAGACAGTCTCGACACTCCTTTCAAAATTTCTTTGTAGTGAAAGGC
>CAVJJV010000121.1:0-4631 GCA_963650055.1 Comamonas kerstersii
GAAGATGATGGCCATGATGAACCCCCTTGTCATGTTCGTATCCTACGGCTGTATGATTGCGATATCATACTTCGGTGCGAAACTTGTCAACACAGGAAATATGGACACAGGTGCATTGATGAGCATCTACACATACTCCACCCAGATTCTCTCGTCTCTCATGATGACGGGAATGATCATCATCATGTATACGATGAGCAAACCCAGCATGGAGAGAGTTGCGGAGGTTCTTTCCTACGAGCCTACGATGGACAGCAACGAGAACGGGATAAAGGAAGTAGAGGACGGCTCTGTTGTCTTCGATCACGTCTCCTTCGGCTACAATTCATCCTCTTCTGTCCTCAAGGATATAAACCTCGAGATAAAGAGCGGTGAGATGGTTGGTGTAATCGGAATGACGGGAAGCGGAAAGACGACGCTTGTCTCTCTCATCGCCCGTCTCTACGACCCCACATCGGGCTCCGTTATTGTCGGAGGTCACAGGACAGATGAATACAATCTGAAGGCCCTCAGGGACAGCGTCTCGGTCGTTCTCCAGAAGAACACACTCTTCAGCGGCACAATCACTGAAAACCTCAGATGGGGTAACAAGGATGCGACGGTGGAGGAGATGGAGAAGGCTGCGGCTACTGCTTCAGCTCTTCCCTTCATCAAGGAGAAGGAGGGAGGCTTCGATGCCGTAGTCGAGCAGGGGGGCACGAACTTCTCAGGGGGCCAGAGACAGAGACTCTGTATTGCACGCGCCCTTTTGAAGAAGCCGAAGATTCTCATCATGGATGACTCGACATCCGCTGTCGATACGGCAACGGACAGGACCATCAGAGAGGCACTCAGGAAGGATGTGAATTCGATGACGAGAATAATCATCAGCCAGCGTGTATCCTCAATCGAGGATGCCGACAAGATAATCATAATGAACAACGGCAGGATCGAGGATGTCGGAACACACGACGAGCTCCTCGTGCGCAATGCCGGATACAGGAATCTCTATGAGACACAGACAAGGAGGAACGCATAATGCCGGGTCCAGGAGCAGCAATGAAAAATATGCCCAAGGCAAAGAATCCTCTCAAGTCCTTTTCGAGACTCATGAAGTTCGTCTTCCAGGGTAAGTGGGCTTATATCATCCTTATATTTGCATGTATAATACTATCGTCACTCGCGACGACATATTCCGCTACATTCATCGGTGAGTTCATCGATGATATAGTGATTCCTCTCAAGGGGGTGGAGAATCCTGATTTCACTCCGGCCCTCCTGGCGCTGGGTAAGTTCGCCCTTGTAGTCCTTGTGGCCCTGGTGACATCTTTTGTCTCCTCATGGGTTATGGTCGGGATATCACAGGGGGCGATATACAGGATGAGGACAGAGATGTTCGACAGGCTCGAGAGTCTTCCTCTCTCCTATTTCGACCAGAATGCGAGAGGTACGATAATGAGTACCTTCAGCAACGATACCGATACCATCAACCAGCTTGTGTCGAATGGACTGGTGCAGCTTCTGACGGCGGGGATAACCATAGTCATGGTTCTTGTCTCCATGTTCACGAACAGCTTCATCCTGACACTCATCGTCATTGCATTCATCTTCATAACCCTTTTTGCAACAAGCCGTGTCGGTTCGAAGAGCGGAAGGTACTATGCCTCCCAGCAGAAGGACCTTGCCGATGTAAACGGCTTCATCGAGGAAATGATCAACGGCCAGAGAGTCATCAAGGTCTTCACTCATGAAGACGAGAGCCGCTCGGATTTTGCAGTCCTCAATGAGAAGCTGAATGTCTCTATGGCACAGGCGAACAGCTGGGCGGGAAGCATGGGACCGTTGAACAACAACCTGGGTCATCTCCAGTACGTTGTACTTGTACTCTTCGGAGCAGTCGCCATCATAAACAATCCTCTTGTTTATACAATCGGAGGGCTTGCGGCCTTCCTGCAGCTGAGTAAGTCGTTCACCAACAACATATCGCAGATCTCCCAGCAGGCCAACAACGTCCTTGTAGCCCTTGCCGGTGCCGAGAGAGTCTTCGCCCTCATGGACCAGAAGAGCGAGGAGGACGATGGAAAGGTAACTCTCGTGAGGGTGTCGGGCCACGACAGCAATATGCATGAGGTAGCGAAAAGTACAGGCATGTGGGCATGGAAGAAGGATGGAAAACTCATCCCGTTCAAGGGAAGCGTCATCATGAAGGATGTCGACTTCGCGTATGTTCCGGGTAAGCCGGTACTCCATGATATCTCGCTCTATGCAAAGCCGGGGCAGAAGATAGCCTTCGTCGGTGCAACGGGAGCGGGGAAAACGACGATTACGAATCTCCTCAACCGCTTCTACAACATAGAGAAGGGTGAGATTACCATAGACGGAATAAACATCATGGATATGGCCCTCCCGTCGCTCAGACGCAGCATGGCGATGGTTCTCCAGGATACTAATCTCTTCACGGGAACAATAAAGGACAATATCAGGTACGGAAGGCTCGATGCCACGGATGAAGACATCGTGAAGGCTGCAAAGCTTGCAAATGCCCATGAGTTCATCATGATGATGCCGGACGGTTATGATACAGTCATAACAAACAACGGCGAGAACCTCTCGCAGGGACAGAGACAGCTTCTCTCCATCGCCCGCTGTGCAGTCGGCAATCCTCCGATTCTCATCATGGATGAGGCCACAAGCAGTATCGACACATATACCGAGGCCCTTGTGCAGTCGGGTATGGATAAGCTCATGGAGAACAGAACGGTCTTCGTCATCGCCCACCGTCTCAGCACCGTGCGTAACAGCAACGCAATCATGGTTCTCGACAAGGGAAGAATCATCGAGAGGGGAGACCATGACGACCTTATCAAACAGAAGGGCATCTACTACTCCCTCTATACGGGAAGTACGGAGCTCAGTTGACTTAAGCCCCCTCGTCGGAAAAGATGCGGGGGTTTTTACTTTCAAGCAGTTTGCGGGCTAATATAGAGATATGGCTGACAGGGTTTATCTATGCATCGATCTCAAGAGTTTCTACGCCTCCGTCGAGTGTGTCGAGAGAGGGCTGGATCCGATGACGACGAATCTTGTCGTTGCAGACCCTGAGCGGAGCGACAAGACCATATGTCTTGCTGTTTCTCCATCGATGAAGGCCCTCGGAGTCAGAAACAGATGCCGGGTCTTCGAGATACCCTCCCACATCAAATATCTGACGGCACCTCCGAGAATGCAGAAGTACATAGACTATGCTGCGGAAATCTACGGTGTGTACCTGAGGTATCTTGCTCCGGAGGATATATACGTATATTCAATCGACGAAGCCTTCATGGATATAACGCTCTATCTCGAGCGCTATAATATGACACCCCGCGAGATGGCGGTCTTTCTCATGGAGGAGGTTAAGAGGGATGTCGGTGTCAGGGCCACGGCGGGAATCGGGAGCAACATGTATCTCTGTAAGATTGCACTCGATATAACGGCAAAGCATTCCCCCGACTTCATCGGGGAGCTTGACGAGGAGAGCTACAGGGAGAAGCTCTGGGACCATACACCGCTCAGCGATTTCTGGAGAATCGGTCACGGGATAGAGAACCGTCTCAACAGAATGGGACTCTATTCTATGAGACAGATAGCACTCTGCCCGGAGGACATTCTCTATGACAGGTTCGGTGTTGATGCCGAGCTCCTGATAGACCATGCCTGGGGACGCGAGAGTGTGACCATACGCGATATTCAGAAATACAGACCGAAGGCGGCGAGCATCACCTCGGGGCAGGTATTGATGCGGGACTACTCATACAGGGAGGCCGAGCTTGTTCTCAAGGAGATGGCTGACGAAATCGCCCTTACTCTCTCTTCAAAACACAAGAAGGCGGCTTTCTTCGGCCTTGCCGTGGGCTATTCCTCACGTGACGGAGGTGGTATGAGCAATGGAAGCGGCTCCATTTCCTCTTCAACTCAGGCCGACACAATCATACGCAGTGTCTACAGAGATATCTTCATACGCATCACCGACAGAACAAAGCTGATCAGGAGATTCTATCTCACCGCATCCTCCCTCGAGGATGAGAATGAATCGAGGCAGCTCGATCTCTTTCTCGATACAGAGGAGGAGAACAGAAAGAACCGCATACAGAAGGCCGTTCTCTCCATCAAGGATCTATACGGTAAGAACAGCATAGTGAAGGGTATGGACTATATGGACGGGGCAACGACAAGGGAGAGGAACATGCAGATTGGAGGACATAAAAGAGGTGAGTGAACACTTGAAGATGACACTGGAGCAGAGAGCCAAGATCTTCCTTCCCTTCGCAGCCGTAAAGGGACTTGACGAGGCCCTCGAGAGAAAGAGGGAGGAAAGACTCATGGAGGAGAGGATAATCCTGGGGGAGGACGGAGAGAGGGAGGTCGACCATGCTCTCAACGAGATTAAGAAGGACGACTGTGTAAAGATAACATACTACGACAGCGGACGCTATCATGATATCGAGGGGAAGGTTCTCAAAAAGGATGAAAAGAAGAGCTGTATCATCCTGGAGAACAGTCTGGTCATCTACTTTCTCGATATAAGAGCGATAGAAAAGATGGAGAAAAGGGATTGAAAAAAATCGGGCTGGGCGGATTTGAACCGCCGACCCCAAGTCCCCCAGACTTGT
>CAVJJV010000122.1:0-3381 GCA_963650055.1 Comamonas kerstersii
GCGGCGGAGCATTCTACGGCCCGAAGATCGACCTCAAGATCAAGGATGCCATCGGTAGAGAGTGGCAGCTTTCGACTGTCCAGTTCGACTTCAACCTCCCGGAGAGATTCGGTATGACATTCGTCGACAGGGACGGTGTCGAGAAGAGACCGTACATGATTCACAGGGCACTTCTAGGCTCCATAGAGAGATTTTTCGGAGTTCTCATCGAACACTATGCAGGAGCATTCCCACCATGGCTCAGTCCCGACCAGATTGCAATCATTCCTGTCGGAGAGATGGCTTACGACTACGCAAAGGAAGTGGAGAAGGCTCTCAAAGCAGAAGGTTTCAGAGTGGCCGTGGATCTTTCCGACGACAGAATGAACGCCAAGATCAGGAAGGCCCAGAAGCTCAAGACTCCATACATGCTGATTCTCGGCGAGAAGGAGAGAGACGGCAGACTTGTTTCCGTCAGATACAGAAACGGAAAGCAGGATAACTTCCTCACTCTCGACTCGTTCATCGCATCGGTACATAAGACAGTTGACAGCAAGGAACAGATCTGATTGATAGAGAAAGGAATTTGAGGGGTGTGAATAACGCCCCTCTTTATGACATATGACACAAAGTGAAGCATTAAGGTACCTCAAGGATAAAGACAGGGAGTGCATGACACTCTCCAATATAGACGCGGTACTCTCCTGGGACATGGAGACGGTGATGCCTGTAAAGGCCGAGGACGGCAGAGCGGAGCAGATGACGCTTATTGCTCTCCTCATACATAAGATAAAGACGGATGCAGAGCTCAGGGAGGCGGTGGACTCGATAGATTCCTCATCGCTCTCCGATGCGGAGAAGGCCCTCGTCAGAGAGTGGAAGCGTGAACTCGATATGGCCGGGAAGGTACCGTCCTCCCTTGTCGAGGCAATGGCAGGCGAGGTGAGCCGTGCCCGCTCGAGATGGCTTGAAGCAAAGGAGAAGAACGACTGGTCACTCTTTAAGCCGAGTATGGAGAGACTTGTCTCTCTTAATAAGGAATATGCTTCATGTATCGGAGACGGTAGCTATGACACACTCCTCGATTTATATGAAAGGGGAATGAAAAGAGAGACGATCGATCCTCTTTTCGACAAGCTTGAGGTCTCCATCCACTCCATAATGGATAGAATCGGAGGAAAGAGTGTCGACACATCCTTCCTTACACTTCCATATGATGCAGGTGCAGAGGAGAAATTCTGTAATGAAGTTGCCGTCAGGATGGGATTCGATCTCTCCCGCGGTGCGATAGGAGTAGTTGCACATCCCTTTACATCGACTCTCGGGCCGGATGATGTGAGGATATCGAACAGATTCACCGACGAGAGCGTGACAGATCCGATCTTTTCAATCGTCCATGAGACGGGACATGCTCTCTACGAGATGCATGCCTCCCTTAATCCCGAGATCAGGGGGACGAGTCTTTCCGAGGGCACCAGCATGGGAATTCATGAGTCACAGTCTCGCTTCTGGGAGAACATGATGGGACACTCCCATGCTTTCTGGGAGTATTTCTATCCCTCTCTCCAGTCATATATGCCCCAGCTCAAGAACGTCGACCTCGACAGCTTCGTGCTTGCACTCAATTTCCCGCACCCGTCTGCAATCAGGGTTAATGCCGACGAGCTTACATACTCGCTTCATGTAATTCTACGCTACAGGATAGAGAAGGCTCTCTTCGACGGTTCCCTCACTCCCGGGGATCTTCCCGGAGCCTGGAACGAGCTTTCGGAGAAGATTATCCGCTACAGAGTGAAGAGCGACAGCGAGGGATGCCTCCAGGACAGCCACTGGGCGGGGGGAAGTTTCGGCTATTTCCCGACATATGCATTGGGCAATCTATACTCTGCCCAGTTCTTACATAAGCTGTATGAGGACTGCGGCGGCAGGGAGAACATAGAAAGGGCTTTGAGGGAGGGAAATTTCTCTCTCATCACAGAGTGGCAGGACAGAAACATATGGAGATGGGGAGCTGTCTACGAGCCGGGGGACCTCATAATGAGGGTGACGCGTTCGCCTCTCTCGGCAGAGCCGTTCATGGAATACCTTGAAGAAAAATTTTTGAGACTATATCTTTGAAAAAGGACTAAACAATGAATTTACCTAATAAATTGACAGTGACAAGACTTGTTCTTGTTCCCGTATTCTTCATTTTCTTTTTAATCGGGGAATATACATCCCTGAAGGTGCTGGCAACTGTGGCGATGCTCCTCATCTATGCCGTGGCAGAGCTCTCGGATCTTCTCGACGGGAAGATTGCACGTAAGAGAAATCTCATCACAGACCTGGGAAAGGTGATGGATCCGTTTGCCGATACACTGACCCACATAACATATTTCGTCTGTTTCCTCTCCCTCTCGATTATGCCTCTCTGGGCGTTCATCCTGATTATGTGGAGAGAGTTTTCGATTCTCTTTGTGAGAATGCTCCTTGCAAAGTATGCAGGAAAGGCAATGCCTGCAAATATATTCGGTAAGTTGAAGACAGTGCTCTATGCTGCAACGACACTTCTTTCATTTGTATATCTGGCACTGTCTGCATTCAGCACAATCGACCTCGGTGTCTACTCCATTGTGCTCTATGTCTTCTATGCGCTTTCCGCACTTGCTTCTGTAATAAGTTTCCTTATTTATATCAGGGATGTGCTCAAGAGCGGTGCTCTCTCGGGGATGACGAGATGACAGAGGAGAGGGGCGTCGAGTTTCCCGGCTTCACAGAAGAGGAGAGAGCGAGGATAAAATACATCATCAGCGATGTAGACGATACAATCACCCGTGACGGAAAGCTCTATCCGAGGGTTCTGGATGCCGTCTACAGGGCGAAATGCAGCGGCCGCTCGATAATCCTCGTCACAGGCGGCAGCACGGGATGGGCTGACGGCTACATAAGGCAGTGGCCTGTGGATGCAGTGATTGCAGAGAGCGGGGCGGTCTTTCTATGCCACAACAGGGACGGCTCCATCAACAGCCTCATAAATCCCGCAATCAAACAGGATGAGGTAATGCAGAAGAGGCGGAAGCTCATCGAGTATACCGCTCCATACCCCTTCTCGTCAGACCAGTGTGTCCGAATTTTCGATATAGCCTACGACAAGGCCGGAATGTCGCCCTCGGAGATCAAGGCGCTGAAGAACATTCTCGTGATGTTCGGTGCCTCCTGGGCGGAGAGCTCCATACATATCAACGCATGGTTCGGCAACTACTCCAAGAAGAGCGCTTTGAAGCATTTCATGGAGAATGCACTGGGAATAAAGGAAGAGGAATACCTTGAGAAAGGAATATATATGGGAGACTCGTTCAACGACCAGCCTCTCTTTGAATATTTTCCCCTCAGCATCGGCATGCACACCGTGGAGGACAACAG
>CAVJJV010000123.1:0-10258 GCA_963650055.1 Comamonas kerstersii
CTATTAGATAGGGCCGTCAACTTAGGCTGGAATCAACTGCGAAGTTTGAGTAATTATTCATTGTTAATCAGCTTGACACTCCAGTAGAAACATATGAATATATGAGCAGTTATTCATATGTTCATATAAGGAGGACATCATGACCTTCATCTATAAATTACTTAATCCTCTCGAAAGTCTTGAGGAAATCAGGAAAGTCAAGGGCGTGGAAAGAGCAATGATAGAGGACGACGCCCTTATCGTCACCGGTGAGGCGGACTATGAGAAAATCGAGAAGGAGATAGAAAGCAGCGACCACTACTCCTCCTACTCTCTCAAAGTTGCAATCGACTGCGCTGAATGTGCAAGAGAGGTAGAGGAAGCGCTTGAGAAAGACCCGGCAAATGCCTTTGTTTCATTCTCCTTTGCAAAAGGTACCCTCCGTGTCATCACGAAGAATCCGCTTGAAAAAATCAAGAATGATGCGAGAAAAGTCGAAGACGAAATAATCTTCTTAGACGATGCAAAGACATATACTTTCTCCGTATCAATAGACTGCGCCGAGTGTGCAAAGAAAGTAGAGAACGCGCTCAATGACAACGGGAATGTCGAGAAGGCCGTCTTCAACTATCCCAAGGAGAAGCTTACTGTCACCACCACTCTCAGTGAAGATGAAATCAAGGCGCTCTGTTCTGCCGTTGAAGATGAAATAGAGTTCGAGAGCGAAGAAAAAAGCTATGTTTTCTCCGTCTCGATCGACTGCGCGGACTGTGCAAGAAAGGTGGAGGATGCACTCAAAAAGGACGGAAAGGTAAAAAAAGCCCGTTTCGACTATCCGAAGGGAAAACTCTATGTCACAACAACTCTCACGGAGGAAGAAGTGAGAGAGAGATGTCTCAATGTCGAGGATGAGATTGTCTTCCATACATCCAGCATGGAGGAGAAGAAGGACTTCGCCCCATACAGGATTATCACAGCCCTCGTCATCTTCCTTGTTGCCAAGATAACGAAAATCGAGTACATTGCCGTGCTCTCATACATAATTGCGGGATATGATGTACTCTGGAGAGCACTCAAGAATATCACAAAGGGAAAGGTCTTCGACGAGAACTTCCTCATGAGCATTGCAACTGTCGCTGCTCTATGCATCTCGTCATACGATGAAGCCGCGGCAGTCATGATCTTCTACCAGATCGGCGAGTACTTCCAGAGAAGAGCTGTCGGCTCCTCCCGTGATTC
Source organism: Comamonas kerstersii (assembly GCA_963650055.1). Lineage (GTDB taxonomy): Bacteria > Spirochaetota > Spirochaetia > Sphaerochaetales > Sphaerochaetaceae > Ornithospirochaeta. The sequence goes on from CAVJJV010000123.1 coordinate 1,219, forward strand.
CATCGGTAAGCTCATGGACCTCTCCTCTACAAGTGTTACGGTAAAGAGAGGAGACGAATGGAGAGAGGTCAAACCCGGAGAGGTGAAAATCGGAGATATTGTTCTTCTCAAGAGCGGAGAGAAGCTTGCAGTAGACTCTCTTGTCCTGGAAGGCGAAAGCTATGTAGATACACGTGCACTCACAGGAGAAAGCGTTCCAGTAAAGGTGAAACCGGGCGATACTGTACTCTCGGGATCCGTCAACGGGGAGGATTCCCTTACCCTTAAAGCTGAAAAGGAATACAGCGAGAGTACTGCAAGCAGGATTATGAAGCTTGTCGAAGAAAGTGAAGGAAAGAAGGCTGGAAGCGAGAGATTCATCACACGCTTCTCACGCTACTACACTCCCTTTGTCTGCCTTGCGGCCCTTCTTGTAGCTGTAATACCCTCGCTTATCGGACTCACGGAGTGGAAGGAGAGTATCTACAGAGCTGCAATGCTTCTTGTAATATCTTGCCCTTGCGCTCTTGTTCTCAGTGTTCCCCTCACCTATTTTGCATCGATGGGAAGCTTTGCAAAACATGGAATACTTGTTAAGGGAGACGAGGCCATCCAGAACCTTGCATCCACTACTACAGTTGCACTCGACAAGACGGGAACATTGACCGAGGGAGTCTTCTCGGTACAGTCTGTTGAATATCTTTCATGCCCGGTGGAACATCTTCTGGATGCGGCATGTGCTCTTGAGAGAGAGTCGACACACCCCATTGCAGGTGCCATCATGGAGTACGGCAGAGGACGGAAGGTGGAAGCGGAGAATGTACACACCATACCCGGTGTCGGAATCGAAGGCGATTACCTCGGCCGCCATATCAAGGCAGGGTCGAAGAGAATTATGGAGAATCCTCCTCAGGTCGAAAAGGACGGAACTCTCGTATATGTAGTTGAAGACGATGTTCTTCTCGGTGTCTTCGTAATTTCCGATAAGATAAGAGACTCCTCATTCTCGACCATCAAAGAGCTGAGGAATACAGGAGTGGAGAAAATCTACATGCTATCGGGAGACAGAAAAGAAAGAGCCGAGAAGACTGCAGAAGAGCTCGGGCTCGACGGAGCATACGGCGAACTTCTTCCCGACCAGAAGCTCGAGAAACTTGACTCTTTGAAGTCACAGGGCAAACTCCTCTATGTCGGAGACGGTATCAACGACGCACCCGCACTCAAGAAGGCGGACACGGGAGTCGCAATGGGAGGTGTTGGATCGGACAGTGCAATCGAAGCGGCAGATGCAGTGATTATGAACGACGACCTCTCGCGTCTTCCTGTTGCCATATCGATAGCAAAGAAAACCGAGATGATTACAAAGGAGAACATTTTCTTCAGCCTCTTTATAAAGGCAGCTGTCTTCGTGCTTGCAGTCATCGGTATTGCAAATATGTGGTTTGCTGTCTTTGCAGACACAGGAGTATGTCTTGTCGCCGTCACGAATGCCATGAGGGCGATGAAATACAGAGAAAAGAAGAGTTGAAACTTCATCCCCCTCTCGAAGGGGGATGAACATACTCTGTCATAGTCAGACGGCGTTTACCCGGAAGCGGGAATTCCTCTACGATATTCCACCATCATCCGAGAGGAGCTCTTCTATGTACTCCTCCCTTTCTCTGGAGTTTACACCCATTCTGGATTCATCATATATTTCAAGCACTCCCGGATAGTAACGGCTTTCGATTTCCTGGTTCTCGTACCCGCGTGCAAGCATACGGAAGGGAGGGAGAGTGAAGGAATGGATATCTTCATTCTTCTCATAGACATCTCTCATGAGATTGATGTAGTAGTCAGCATTCTTCTCATCTGTCGGGTAATATATGATACTAGTCATTTTAGCCGCCAGGTATCTGTTGAAGGCGGTAACATCCTCCCCGCTGAGGAGAATCCTGCCGCCGGTCATTTTCGGCTTATAGCAATAGCTGTCATAGAGACAAAATGCATGATACGGAGAAACCGTAATGAATATGATTATGCCGTTGTCGACAAACTCCGACTCAGTATTTACAGCATAATTATCCTCGAAGAAATTGAAGAACGTCATCGGCCCGTATCCCATTACAAAGGGAGTGCCCCTTGGTGCCTCGACGGCCGCAGCCTTGAGGTCATACATATAGGGAGCCATGAATGATGCCTTACGAAAGAGCTTGATGATTTCATCAGAGGATCTGGGCGCATCGATTATTCTCTCCAGCTCTTCGTCATAATCAGCCGTGTTTGTTATATTACTTGTCTTCTCATGTATTTCCATGATACGTGCAGGGCTCAGCTTTCCGGTGTAGAAGAGGGAGGAGGCAAAGGCTGCAATATTACGTGAAAAAGTATCTACCTGAGAGTAATCACCTATTTTTATACTTTGTATACTTCTCATGAGGTCCCCCGGCTCAAAGGGCCTGTTTTCCACCAATTCTTCTCTGCCGGCTCTTTTCTCAATCAAGATTTCTGCAAGAACCTCATCAGGATGCGTCTTATATTCATCGAGATCCGTGCATTCGATAAAAGAGATCATCCCGTCTTCGTCAGACCATTCATCCGTAATAAAAGATGGGACGAATCTATATATGATGTTTCTTTCTTCCTTACTCATAATTACCTCACTTTCCTTCTCTGATTATTTTCAACAGGTTATTTCCATAAACCTGACGGTTAATATAGAAATCCCTGTCATCTTTTCTCTCCTCGTCATATTCCGGGCATACGCTCTCTCTTCATCTTGTTTATACTTCAATGTCGAAGCAAGAGTGAGATAAATCGACGGTACGAAATCTCCGGTATCTGGGATTTCTTTGTTATTGTTCATCAATCCGAAATAGTAGTCATCCCCCCTTTCCTCCGACGGGCGGTAAACAAACAAGACACTCCTTTGAGCGATATTCCCGTTGAGGGTATCCACATCGTCCTCTGAAAGCATATATATGCCTCCATCTTTTTTAAGTCTATATGCTTCCGGGTCGTAGAGTGTAACGGCTCTGTACGGGGAGATGGGAAGAATGAGGACAAGACCGTGCCATTTGAACGAATTCACATATCCGCCGGCTTCCCCACCGGAAAGATTATTCAGCTTCACGAGGGGATAATCGCCGAGAATGAAGGGAGAACCCTCGGGAGCGGAAAGATACTCCACCTTCAAATCCCACAGGTACGTAGAAAGTATTCTTACTGTATATGCATTTTCGATATAGGTTGAATAATCACGCTTCCTCAGTCTCTCGTTTCCGTAGGCCAGCAGGGACTTGAAATCTTTGAGCCTGCATATCCAGTCGATGTTTGAAATAAGATATGACCTGATGGCACCGGAAGAGTTGGGCCCGAGCATATACTGTGCTGCGACAAAGAGTGTTATATCTTCCTTGAGTTCCCTGAGGACTTCCCGGTCCCCATCCTTGATTCTATCGAGGGATGAGAGGAACTTCTCTGACACATTTTCGTAGACTCCCTTCTCATAGTCTTTATTGTCGACTATGAGATTTTCATAGAAGAGAGAGTCTATATCCCTCTCTTCGCCAATACCGGTTCTTCTATTGACCGTCTTCACATTTTTCCCGTCGGGGGACCACCCTGCCGTAACTTCAGGCAGTATGTATCGGTTAAGGAAAATACTTCTGTAGCTCATAGCTTAAATCATGCTTTATTCAGGGCTGTTTTTCAAGAAGAGTATTTTCCTTTCTCTCTCAAAGCACTCGGTAGCCCTCGTCCTCGATTTTACTCTTCAGGACATCGTCACCGACATCCTTGTTGAGTGTGACTCTGACTTCCTTCTTCTCCCTGTCGGCCTTCACGCTCCCGACTCCCTCGATTGAGGAGAGTGCATTCTCGACTCTCATTTCGCAGTGGTGGCACATCATGCCGTCGACTTTAATCACCTTTTCCATTTTCTCTGTCTCCTTGATGATATTGTTTACAGGTCTTCTGTCTCTGACCCTGTATATGTCAACTAAATTCAATCTCAATGCGTTCGATACTACACAGAAGGACGAGAGACTCATCGCAAGGGCACCGAACATCGGGGAGAGCGACCAGCCGAAGAGGGGTGTGAAGACCCCTGCGGCAAGCGGAATCCCGATGAGGTTGTAGATGAAGGCCCAGAAGAGATTCTCGTGTATGTTCCTCAAAGCGGCACGGGAGAGATTGACAGCCCCGACTACATCCATGAGGGTGCTCTTCATCAATACAACCGATGCCGAGTCGACTGCTATATCGGTTCCGCTTCCTATCGCGATTCCGACATCCGCCTCTGTGAGAGCTGGAGAATCGTTGATGCCGTCCCCGACAAATGCAACGCGTCCCTGAGCCTTGAGCTTTCTCACTTCCTCCATCTTGTCTTCAGGAAGTACGCCGCTGATGATTTTCTTCACCTTGAAACCCGAAAGTATATTCCGTGCAGTCTTCTCGTTGTCACCTGTTATGACGACGACATCAAGTCCCATACTCCCCAGTTTCTCCACAGCCTCCCGGCTCTCCTTCTTGATGGTGTCGGTGATGGTTATGAGCCCGAGGAGTATATTCTCCGAAGCAACATAGACAAGGGAGGCACCGCTTTCTCCGGCAATCTTATCGAGTTCATCAAGATACTCTCTGTTCCTTATCCCGTATTCTTCGATGAAGCTTCTGCTGCCGCATAGGACAGTTTTCCCGTTTACATATCCCCTGATTCCCTTTCCTGCCTCGACGGTAACACTACTGGCTTCATAGGATTCGATTGAATGCTCCTCAGCATATCCGACGACGGCTTTACTAAGTGGATGCTCACTTCTTTTTTCGAGGGCTGATGCAGTTTTCACGAGTTCTATTTTGTCAACCGCCGAATATATATCCCTTACACTGCTCTTTCCCTCCGTTATGGTTCCGGTCTTATCTAGAGCAACGATCCTGACCTTTCCGAGTTCCTCGAGAGAGACGGCTGACTTGAAGAGTATACCGTTACGCGCACCGACACCGCTTGCAACCATGATGGCAACTGGAGTTGCAAGTCCGAGTGCACACGGACACGATATTACAAGTACGCTGATTGCTCTCGAGAGGCTGTACCCGATATCACGGGAGATTATCATCCATATGATACCGGTGACAAGCGCAATCGACATGACAACGGGAACGAATATTCCGGAGACCCTGTCCGCCGTCTTGCTTATCGGGGCCTTGGATGAAGCCGTCTCCTCCACAAGCTTGATTATCCTGCTGATTGTCGTATCTTCTCCAACCTTCTCAGCCCTGCATTTCATATAGCCGGAGAGATTGATTGTTCCACTCGAGACACGGCTTCCCTCCCTCTTGTCCACAGGAAGGGATTCTCCTGTAAGGGAGGACTCATCAACTGCACCCGCTCCCTCCATGACAATGCCGTCCACGGGAATACGGCTTCCGCTTTTGACTAGATAGATATCGCCGACCCTGACATCCTCTACCGCAGTGAGGACCTCCTTTCCGTCAACGAGAAGAAGAGCCTCCGTGCTCCTGAGTTCTCCAAGCTTTTTGAGGGCGTCCGTAGTCTTCCCCTTACTCCGCGCTTCAAGTGTCTTACCGACTGTAATGAGTGTCACTATCATTGCGCTCGATTCAAAATAGAGTCCGTGTATGCAGCTCATTAAGCCGTCCGCATCCCCGGTTCCCATTTTATAGGAGGCGTCAAGGAGAAGATAGAGCGACCAGAGAAACGAGACACCAGAGCCGAGAGCGACAAGGGTATCCATATTCGGTGCTTTATGCACGAGTCCCCTGAACCCGGAAATGAAGAATTTCTGGTTTATGACCATGACAACCAGGGCGAGGCACATCTCGACTATTCCGATTGAAAGATGGTTCTCTGTAAAGAACCGGGGAAGCGGCCACGACCACATCATGTGTCCCATCGAGAAGTACATCAGGAGAGAGGTAAGAAGAGCGGAGACTATAAGCCTCGTAAGAAGAAGAGGAGTCTCCCTGTCCCTGAGATCCTCCCCGTCCTTCTCTTTCTTATTCCCTTCAACTTCAGCCGAATATCCGGCATCGGTGACAGCCTTGATTATTGCATCATCCGTTGCACTTCCCTCCACGTTCATTGAAGAAGTGAGAAGACTCACAGAGCATGAATCAACACCCACAACTTTACTCACCGCCTTCTCAACCCTCATCGAGCAGGCAGCGCAGCTCATCCCCCTGACTATGAAGCGTCTCATCTCATCAGCCTCTCTACAATCTCCATCGTTTCATCCAGAACTTCATCCTTCCCTTCCCTGATGTCACGTGCAACACAACCTCTGAGATGGGAGGAGAAAATCTCCCTCTCTAGGGATTCGAATGCCTTGCTGACGGCGGCACACTGCATTAGGATATCTACGCAGTATCTGTCCTCGTCGAACATTGTCCTGATTCCGTTGAGCTGTCCTATGAGCCTGTTGATCCTTATATCAAGAGCCTTCTTCTCTTCATCGGTACGCTTTGTACTCTTTGATTCTCCCGAGCAGCATTTACCTTCCATAATATTTGCTCCTTATACCCCTGATGGGTATTTAAAATATACTACCGAGGGGTATATACGTCAACAGGAAAATTGAAATAGATATCTTTTTATGTTACTCTCCGGGATATGGACGACAAGAAGATTAGGAATATAGGCATCATGGCTCATATCGATGCCGGGAAAACAACGACAACAGAGCGAATACTCTTCTACACGGGAGAGAACCACCGCATAGGCGAAGTCGACAACGGTGAAGCCACGATGGACTGGATGGAGCAGGAGCAGGATAGAGGAATAACAATCACAAGTGCTGCCACTACCTGTTTCTGGCGCGGTCATCAGATCAACATCATCGACACCCCCGGCCATGTCGATTTCACAGCCGAGGTAGAGAGAAGCCTGAGAGTTCTCGACGGAGCAGTCGGTGTTTTCTGCGCTGTCGGAGGAGTCGAGCCCCAGACCGAGACAGTCTGGAGACAGGCCGACACATACTCCGTGCCGCGTATCGCATTCGTCAACAAGATGGACAGGCTCGGGGCGGACTTCTACCGTGTCCTGGAAGAGATGAAGAAGAAACTCAAAGCAAATCCCGTTCCCCTCTTCATTCCCGTCGGGGAGGAGAGTTCGTTTTCAGGGATAATCGATCTGCTCAAAGGCAAGTACCTTACATTCAGTAAAGACGACCAGGGTACAACAATCACTGAGGAAGATATTCCCTCATCCTTCGTGGATAAATACGAAGAGGAAAGGGAGAAGCTCATCGATTCTCTTTCATCGTTCTCCGATGAGATAACAGAGCTCTACTTCGAAGGGTCGGAAATCCCCGTCGCCCTCATGAAGGAAACCATCAGAAAGTGCACGATAGAGCGTACGATTCTTCCCGTCTTCGTCGGCTCGTCCCTCAAGAACATCGGCGTCCAGACTCTTCTTGACGGCATTGTCGATTATCTTCCCTCCCCTCTCGATATCCCCCCCGTCGAGGTCATCAACAGTAAAAACCCCGATAAGAAGGAGAATATCAGACACAATCCCGACGGCCCACTCGAGGCGCTGATTTTCAAGATCCAGGTCGACCCCCACTCCGGTCCGTTATGCTTTGTCAGAGTCTACTCGGGAACCCTCAAGAAGGGAGTATCGGTATATAACGTGACGAAGGGAAAGAAGGAGAGAATCAACAGACTTGTCAGGATGCATGCAATGAGGGAGGAGGACCTCTCCGAACTCAAGGCAGGCGACATCGGAGTCATCATCGGTTTCAAGATGGCACAGACAGGTGACACGATCGGTACGGAGAACCACCCCTATCTACTTGAAAACATGGTCTTCCCCACTCCTGTCATCTCGGTTGCAATAGAGCCCAATACCACAAGTGACATGGCAAAGCTCCAGAAAGCTCTCGAGACACTTGCCATGGAGGACCCGACCTTCTCATACAAGGAGGACAGCGAGACGGGGCAGCTTGTAATCTCCGGAATGGGAGAGCTTCACCTTGATGTTCTTGTAACAAGAATCACAAAGGAGATGAAGGTTGAAGCGAGGGTGGGTAATCCGCAGGTATCGTACAGGGAGTCCATCAGAAAGACAGTCGAAGGAGAAGAGGAATACGACAGGGTTATTGCGAATAAGGAGAATTACGCAAAAATCAGGATGGTGGTATCTCCATCGGAGGCCAGACAGGGCAATATCCTCAAAATTTCCGCCCATACCCGTGACATCCCGGATGAAATCATCGAGAGTGTCAAAAACGGTATCCACGGAGCATTCTCGAGCGGCATAAAGTACGGCTATGAATGTACAGATATCACTGTCGATATAACAGATATAGACTACGACCCGGAAAGAGCGACTGCGCTTGCATTCTCCTCCTCTGCCGCACTCGGATTCGACAGACTGTGCACGGATGCAGACCCGGTCATCATGGAGCCCATAATGACTGTCCAGGCATCGGCACCCGGGGAGTATATCGGAGATGTAATATCGTCCCTTACCCAGCGTAACGGCATAATATTGAGCATGGAGAGCAAAGAGGCCTACGACACGGTCTGTGCCGAAGTTCCTCTCAGGCAGATGTTCGGATACACCACCGTACTGAGGTCCTCGACACAGGGAAGAGGAACCTTCAGCATGGAATTCAGCCACTACTCGGAGAAGCCGGACGGATTGGGGTATTAAGCCCCCAGGTCTCCGAGAACGCTCTTGAATACTCTGTAGTTCTCATCCCTTCCGGGAGAGCAGTAGACGGCAGCCTCAATTGTCCTGAACCTTCTTCTGTACTCGTTTATGATACTTCCTGCCGCCTCTGCGACAATCCGGGGAGGATTAGCGAATGCTCCGCATCCGAATGCACCGATGACCAGCACCTCATTTCCTTCTCCCGAGGCAATCTCCATGATTCTCCTCATACGACGTATGTGAAGTTCCATGAGCTCTCTTTTAGATATATTCATTTTCGCCTTTCCCCAGTCGCTGTTACCCGGCCGTGGCTCTCTGAGGTCGGGGGCCGCACATGTCACGACATTGACAAAATACCAATCACTCTCTGAAAGAAGAGACGGAGAATCATCATCACTCTTGAAG
>CAVJJV010000124.1:0-4212 GCA_963650055.1 Comamonas kerstersii
TTTCATAATCAGTCATAATGGCACCTCCTCACCTACATAGATTTGGAGGTCTGCGCCTCCATGTCGAACGACATGAAACCAACAACTACCCTTTTACCTTTCTCAAGTAGTGCTATGAAGATGATAAGCCATAACAGGAATACTCGGCAAACTCAATTCAACTTCTTTCCTCTCTTTATAAGTTGCTCTCCAACATCAGTTCATGCTGTTTTTAAAGAGCGGTTATCAGATGCATTTCCCGGTCATTATCGTGATTATCGTCTTATCCGTCTCCCTCATTCCCACTGTAGCAAGTTCGACGATGTTCCTTATCGTATTCTCGACTCCCTTCGTAACGATTCCGTCCCCGGAGACGAACTCGCTGTTGTTCCTCGTCATCTCGAAACCCAGAAGCCCTGCTTCTACAGCAGAGGCAATCTTTGCAGCACAACTTGCCTTGGCCCCGTCGCAGATCATCCCGCTGAGGATGGCAAGTGAGTTCACGACGGCATGGGAGATTTCTTTTTCTCTCCCGCCGTAAAGGTAAGAGATTCCGGCAGATGCCCCGCATGCGGCACTCGTCGCTCCGCAGAAGGCAGAGAGAGGGCCTATCTCCCTCTTAATGTGTATGGCTGTCAGATTCGAGACAGAGAGTGCTCTCAGAAGAGTATCCCTGTCGACTTTCAATTCCTCGGCATAGATAATAACGGGAACAGAGACTGTGATCCCCTGGTTACCCGAACCGGAATTGATGATGACGGGTTTATCGCACCCGTTCATCCTGGCATCCGACCCGGCAGCAGCATAGGCTTTGGCCCTGTTGTGGACGCTCTCGCCATAGGCAGAAAGGAGTATGGAACCGATATTGGCTCCCCAGGAATTCCTCATTCCCTCTTCAGCTATTGCCGTGTTGAAGCGTATTTCCCTCTCGAGTGTCTCTTCGACATCTTCAATTTTCAAACTCTCTGCAAATTCAACTATCCCCGATATCGTAAGAGAGTCATAGGAAAGCTTCTTATCTTCTTCTGTATTTCCCCTCTCCTTCTTCTTTATGACAGAGCCGTCAAGTTCAAGGAGCACTACATTGGTGTGGCTGTCGAGAATCCTGCATACGGCCCTGTGTCCCCCCTGGTAGGAAACAACTGTAATCGAGAAGAGTGCATCATCCTTACTCTTATAGACATCAACTTCATGGTTCAAAAGGTATTCCTTCACCCTTTCTATGTCTTCATCCTTCAAGGAGGAGAGCACCTCGAGTTCCTTCTCTGGGGATTGAGCAATGACACCTGCTGCCGCAGCTGTCTTTATCCCCTTCTCGCCTTTTGTGTTCGGAACTACGACACTTTTGACATTCTTGATGATGTTGCTTGAAACATAGACTTCCATCCTCTCGGGGAGGGATGGAAGGAGAGACGAGGAGAGAGATGCGCAATAGGCTATTGCTATCGGCTCCGTGCACCCGAGAGCGGGTACAAGCTCTTCTTTCAATATATTTACATATTCGAGGTAAATTTCACTGTCCACCCCGATAGTTTCACCCCGCATTTCTCAAAAGGCAAGGAAAATCGGCTACATATGCCAGTAACTTCTTCTCTTCAGGAAATAGACGAAGGAGAGCACGTAGTAGACGATGGATGCAAAATAGAAGATTGACGTGAATGCAATACTGCTCGGAATAAGGAGGAGCGCCGTCACGAGAGCCCTCAATGCCTTCACGAAAAGAAGACAGTGGATTATGAGTAAGAGGACATATGCAGTCTTCTCCCTCTTCTTGAGGCCCGTATAGCAGAGACACGAAAGAACAAGCACTACGATACGGAAGAAGGGTATGGAGTAGGAGACGAAGACGGAAGTATAGGTAACATCAAAGAACCTGGTATTCAACACCTTCATGAATACAAGGACTCCCGAATAGACTATCTCGGCGATGAGAAGGACATAGGAGACAAGAGCGGCATACCTGAAGCCCATACCGTCAACCTTTGTATCATAGGAGATTCTCTCCCCCTTCTTCTTGCATTTGTCACAGCTGGATGCATTCCCGCATCCGGAACATGCAGACTTAAGTCCGGCACCGCAGTATTCACAATAGGAGGAACCGTCTTTATTGACGCCTCCGCAGACAGGACACTTCATATCTAATTCCTCATTACGATAGATAAATGTCATACAAGAGAGACGGAAAATCAAGAAGAATCGGATAAAACTACAGAAAAAAGACACACTGGAGGAGTCTATTGCTTTTTTTAGTCTTTGGTAGGATTATTCAATCATGCCGCAACATAAATCCAGTGCCATCGACTTCACTGCCGGTAATCTCAAAAAGGAGATTATTTTTTTCGCCATGCCCCTCTTTCTGGGGAACCTTTTCCAGCAGCTCTACAATACTGCCGACTCCCTGATAGTGGGAAATACTCTGGGCTCCCGTGCTCTTGCAAGCGTTTCGTCATCGGGGCCGCTGATCTTCATGATGACGGGATTCTTCAACGGCGTTGCGACAGGTGCGGGCGTAGTGATAGCAAAGTACATCGGAGCGAAAGACTACAGAAAGGTGAAGGACGCAATTCACACCGACCTTGCGTTCGGACTAGTATCGGGAATCATCCTCACCGTCCTCGGCGTTGCCTTCACCCCCTCGATATTGAGAATCATGAACACCCCGGAAGACATAATGGAAGGAAGTATCTCATACTTCAGGATCTACTCCATCGGAATCATATTCAGCGTCATGTACAACATAACGATGGGCATCATGAACGCAACGGGAGACTCCACCCACCCCCTTATATATCTCATCATTTCAAGCATAACGAATGTCGTACTCGACATCTTCTTCATAACCGTTCTCCATACCGGTGTCGGAGGAGCTGCCGCGGCAACGACCATCGGACAAGGGCTTTCCTTTGTTCTCTCCTTCATCAGACTATTGAGGAGTAAAGAGGTATACCGTGTTGAAATCAGGGAGATTAAATTCAATAAGCCCCTTCTTGGAGAAATCATACGCTACGGACTTCCCTCGGGTATACAGAACTCCGTCATCGCCATAGCGAATCTCGTCGTCCAGTCCAACATTAACACATTCAGTTCAACTGCAGTTGCAGGCTCCGGAGCCTATGCCAAGATAGAGGGCTTTGCATTCATCCCCATTACATCGTTCTCCATGGCGCTCTCCACATGCATAAGCCAGAATCTGGGGGCGAAGAACTACACAAGGGCAAAGGAGGGGGCGAGATTCGGTATCTTCTCATGCCTTGTCCTCTCCGAGACCATCGGTGTCATCGTATTCTTCTTCTCGCCCTACCTCATCGGGCTCTTCGACAGCAATCCGGAGGTAATCAGAATCGGAGTCAAGCAGTCACATATCGAGGGGCTCTTCTTCTGCCTTCTTGCGCTCTCTCACTCCATAGCGGGAATAATGAGGGGAGCGGGAAAGGCCAAGGTTCCGATGGTCGTCATGCTCTCCATATGGTGCATACTACGTGTAACATACATCACCATAGCACTCTCGATTTCACATACAATCGACCTTGTCTACTGGGCATACCCGCTCACATGGTCGCTTTCGTCCATCGTCTTTGTCATCTACATGAAGACTTCCAACTGGATCCACGGTCTCGATAACGATTTATGGCTTCCGTCTCAGGGTGATTAAGATAGTTCTCTATCTCCTCTATATCACCTCTGAAGACAACGGAGTGCATACCCTCGTGGAGCGCTCCTGCTGCATTTACGGGGAGGTCGTCGATGAAGAGGCACTCATCGGCCCTGAGAGAGTATTTCTCAAGTAAAAGATCGTAGATTTCAGGCATGGGCTTGATGAGTTTCACCTCGGCTGAAAACATGATTCCATCGAAGAATTCACTTCCCGGAATAAGGTGGAAATACTCTCTGACAGCCGCCTCGGCATTGGAAAGAAGGTATATTCCATATCCTTCCTTCTTCTTCTTTTCAATGAATGCGGCCATACCGGGAACGGGGTGGATCATATCATACCAATAGAGGGAACGGTGTACATAAGGGCGGTATTCCTCCCCCAGTTTCGAGACGAAGAATTCCTCGGCCTCCTCCTCTCCGATGATTCCCCAGTCGAGAAGCGGCCACTCCCTCGAGCGGAACATCTTATCAAGCATGTTGCTTCTTTCTTCTTTCTCTTTCACTCCCATCCAGTCCAGCATAAGCTCACCCGTCCAGTAGATAAGCACGTTACCCATATCGAAAACAAGGTTCTTGATC
>CAVJJV010000125.1:0-3555 GCA_963650055.1 Comamonas kerstersii
CTCGATATGTATACATGCTCGGAGTATGAGAGCTGGTCGTCGTCGTTACGTGAAAGTCCGTAGGCGTATTTATCGTTGCCGAGGCCGAGCTTTATGGAGGAAGGAGCCCACGGAGACGAAGCAGCTGCAAGAGCAAGAGAAACCGAAACAAACAAAATTATTAAGAGGACTGTCTTTTTCATTACTGGGAATAATATACAAAGAAGAGGGAAAAGTCACCGTAGAGAGAAGTATTTTTTATGGCAGTTATTGAGTTTTTCCTCAAAGCTTTTCAAGCGTCTCTTTTATATATCTCAGGCTGATTCTCTCCTGCTCGAGGCGGCTCCCGGAGGGATTGGATCTGAGACGGCAGAGAACCTTCATCTCTTCCTCAGTCAGGTAGGAATCATAGAGCGCTGTACCCTTCTTTCCTTTTACGGCATACTCTTCGTGATCAAGGTATGTCTTCCAGTCCATGAGAAATGACCTGACGGAGGGAAAAGAGGACCTGAAGAGAGCAAGAATTTCATACCCGTGTTCGTCTTCGTCTCCGAAGTAGTAGAGCTCCCGGCTCTTCAGCCATGAGGCATTTCTGAGAGAGGCGGCGGCAAAACCTCCTCCGAATATGCACATCGTCTCCCTGTCGATGGGGAATGTCAGATAGACAATCTCATTCTCTACGACGAATATCCTCTTCACTCCCGAGAGATCCTCACGCGACGGGAGGGACACAAAATCGTTCATTCTGAGTCCTGTCTCCTCCCTTGTGTTCTCCATACGGTACCTCACAAGCATCTCTTTTCTTCTCAGTCCGAAAGTCTCTTCAAAGGATGAATCAATTTCCTTCCCGGTGAGGGAGGAATAGAGTGAGAGAATCACCCTTTCGTTCTCCTCGATGAACTTGGTGTGGAGGGAGAGAGGAATCTCCCGTATGTAGAGTCCGGAGCCGGGATTATCCATCAGCCACGATAGAGCGAGGAAAAGAGAGTCATAGTAGCCGTCCTCCTTCTCCTCCTGGAGAAAATCGAGGTTGCCTTTGACCCAGGAATCAAGAGAGGAAAGTGATAATCCCTTCTTCTGGAATGAAGACTTCAAGGAAGAGAGGGCATCAAGAAAGGCCCGGTACTCCTTCTCCTTACCTGTGAATGCCAGATAATCCATTTCGTCTGCTATCGAGATTTCCCTGATTACGGTCTGCTCTCCGTAGGTGCGTGTATTGACAGCCTCTGTAGAAATTGAATATCCGTAGCCGGTTGTTTCCTTCGAAGAGGAAAGAAGCTCACGGTAGAGTGAAAGGGAATCACTGTACGAATCCCCCTTCTTTCCCTTGTTTCCCCTGTATACCCAGGGGAAGAAATTCCCCGGGATTGAGAGCAGAAAGGATGAGGAAGCGGACTTCAGGAAATCCCTGTACCTGTTGAGTGCACTCTTTCTGATATCGGCGGCTGTTGTCATCAGCTTTTTCTGTACTCCTCAATCGTCATGCTGCTCACTGTGGAGGTATTCGTGCTTTCATTCTTCTCGATGAGATGGAGAGAGTTTATATATCCCTCTACGAGATTTATTCCGTTACGCGGTGTTACGACCATCAGCTGGAGATCGAGTTTTCTGAAGAGCTCGAGGGCATATATGCTGTTGTTGGCATCGCTCTTCGAGAACGCCTCGTCGAGAATGACGAATCTGAACGGCCCCTTTCTCTTCTCATCCTCGTTGTCCAGGTTGTATTGATAGCAGAGCGCCGCGGCGAGAATGGTGTAAGTCAGCTTGGCTTTCTCTCCTCCCGAGAGGGCGGCGGTATCGGCATAGGTTGAAATATTACCTTCGCTGTTGTCCTCGTAGACTGTGAAGCGGTAGTTGTTTCTCAAGTCGAGAACTCTCCGCTTCAGTTTCTCGTCACCGTTGTACTTGTCGAGGAACTTCTTTATCTCTCCGTATATGGACTTACGCCCGTCGCTGTCGCTTCTGAGAAGGACGAACTTATCGGGTATGGCGGAAGCGAGCATTCTTCTGAATGTCTGGTAATCTCTGTCCCCCGTCCTCTTCTTCTCCAGCCTCAGATGTGATTTGAGAGTGCTGTTGAACGGAATGCGGAGGAGATTTCTGTTGAGAATCCTCACAGCCTCGTCTATCTCCTTCTCCCAGCTGTTGAGTGCCTCGGCAAGGGTTCCTATCACATTCGAGAGAGTCTTTTCCAGGAATGAATTGAACTCCTCCCTGAGGGATGTTATGTCTTCATCGACCTTACGCAGGTAGAGATCCTTGAAATCGGGATAGTACCCGGCTTCAGGAACAAGAGAGTTGAACTCCCCGCTCCAGTCTATGTCGGCATCGACTAAACTATGCGGAGGATTGAGGAATGCGTTCATGCTGTTTTCAAGCTTATGCTGAATATCGAGGCATTCCCTCTCCTTCCCGTCCAGGCGTGTCTTCAACCTGTCGAATAGAGTTGTATGAAGCGTAATCAGGGAATCAAGGGAGTCGTAGATAAGCTCCGCTTCGTTTGATTGAGCAAATGCGGACAGAGCCTCCGTATCGGAGTCTTCTGTCTCCCGGGAGCGGAACTTTCTCTCTGTCTCCTCTATGGCATCAAGCTCCCTTTCCGCTGCTCCCTTTTCAGAAGAGAGGGAGCCGTACTCAAGCTTTAGTCTCTTCTTCTTCTCTTCAGCCTCCCTCAGTCTCCTCTCGATCTCCTCAAGGTCGGAGTTGGATGAAAGAAACTCTTCCCTCGCCCTCTTCTTCTCCTCCAGAGCCATGAGTGCAGACGCCCTGTCGATCTCCTCGTAGGAACTGAAGGATGAGAGCTCTTCAATCCTCTTCAATACAAGGTCCCTGTCTTTTATGTTTCTTTCAATATTATCCATTCTGAGACGGAAGGAATCGAGTTCATCGTTCATGGAGTAGAGATATGATGTAAGTTCCTCGAGTCTCTCCCTGTTGGACCACCCCAGGTAATATGGAGTCTTCTTCGTAAACGGGTCGACTCTATCATCCTTCAGAATCGTGTCTTCTCTCTTTGCCAGTCCCGATGGCATGAGGGCGTATTCATTCTTCCCGAACTCCTCCATTGTCGAGACAAAGACATGGGGGTACCGGAGGCAGAGATAGTCTTCAACCCAATCCCTCAAGGGGTTGTCCTTCTCCCTGATTTCAATCCTCTCGAGGAGGTCGGTCCGTTCCACCGTCCTGATTATCTCCTCTTTTTTTATGATTCCGATTCTGTCCCGGAGGTCGTTTCTGTCAAGCCATGAAGAGACCACAGCTTCGTTGGAGGGAGAGAGTACAAGCATCAGGGCCTCGTCCTCGAGGAGTTTCCCGATTGCTCCGTGCCACTCCTTCTCTCCCTGCTTTACATTTACGAGCTCTCCGAGAAACGGCATTTTCTTAAGAGGAATGCCGACCTCTCCCGATATTCTCTCCCTGAGCGCAGAAAGGTATGATGGTATATTGTTCTCTCTCTTCTCCAGGCTCTCTATCTCGAGGCCGACGGTTTTTATATCATCTTCAAGGGATTTTTTTAGAACTAAAAGCTCGTCCCTCTCCCCCGAGAGTCTTTCCCTGTCGGCACGCGTATAGGAC
>CAVJJV010000126.1:0-1102 GCA_963650055.1 Comamonas kerstersii
AAAGAAAGGAGGGTGACCTCAATTCCCTCAGGTACCGGGCGGAGAACGGGAAAGAGGGTGAGACTGAGGGGGGAACTCTTGTCTATTCGTTTCCCGAGGGGGAAATCTACGACCCTGTAAAAGACAGAAAGACTGCATCTCCGGATGAAGGATACACGGGATTAAGTACAGCATTGTGCTTTCTATATGCACTCATGGCGGCTGTACTGTATGCACTGGTAATTACATTAGTTTCAAGTGTAAAAAGGAGGAAAAAGTAATATGGCTCAGATTATTGAATACAGAAGAGAGAATATAGAGAGGATAGCGTCGCTTTTCAGGGAAGGAAAGCTTGGTGTCATCCCCTGCGATACTATCTACGGAATATCGGGATGCGTAAGAGATGATGTGAGGGAGAGAATCTATGAAGTGAAGGAGAGGCCCCAGAGCAAATCCTTCATCGTTCTAATGACCAAAGCTCAGCTTTCCGGGAGCGGTCTTATCGTCCCGGAGGATATTTTCTCTCTCTGGCCGTGCAGTCTTACGGCGGTACTCGGGCGTGAAGACGGTACTACGGAGGCTGTGCGTGTTCCCTCCGACCCGTTTCTCGAGGAGCTTCTTCCTCTCTCGGGCCCTCTCTTTTCGACATCCGTCAATATCTCCGGCCGTCCGAGCCTTCTTACATACGAGGAGATACTTCCCGTATTCGACGACCGTGTCGACTTCATAGTACGTGCAGAAAAGTGCGGAGGCGGGAAGAGCTCTACACTCGTGGACGCAACGAAAAAGCCCTACCGCATATTGAGGCAGGGCTCGTATGAATTCAAGCTTTGACTACCTGATCTTTCTTGCTTCCATGTAGTAACGCTTCTCGTTGGCGTGTCCTATCGAGAATGTCTTACGCGGGTATGCCCCGTCCTTGAGCATATCTGAGAAGAATTTCTCCTTCGAGACATCGGGAAGGATTATTCCGAGGTTTCCCTTCTTGCTTCCTAGTTCCAGCGTTACATCGACGCCGTGGATGTAATCGACTTCTCCCTTCTTCTCCTCGAGCATCCTGTCGATGACGAGCTGGATGGTGCCTGCCGCGATTGCCTTCTCTCCGCCGTTGACTGTGTAGACA
>CAVJJV010000126.1:1112-2181 GCA_963650055.1 Comamonas kerstersii
GTGTAGACATAGAGGTCGCCGCCGTCACAGAGGCCGAAGTGCTGTCCGGAGTCATTGATTTTCGAGTGCATGCAGTTCTTGCATGCAACCTTTTCCTTTGTAAAGGAAGTGCAGAAGAGGGATAAGAGAGACTCGAAGGTCTCGCGGTCGATATTGAAGAATACTCTGTGGATAGGCTCGAATAGGAGGCCTTCGTCGAAGATGTTCTCAAGCTCTACAAGCGCAAAGCGTGCAGGGTGTGTTAGTTTCTCTTCATCGCTGAGAGTCTTCTTTATATCCTCCCAGCATGACTTTGCAGTGGCAAGGGAGTGGTTTCCGTCGCCCATTGCAAAGAGGAGGGGATTTGATTTGTCGAGTTCCGAGTAGAGATGCTCGAAGCCCTTGAGAATCCCTTCCTTATCCTTATCGCTCTCTACAAGATAACCCTTGAGATGTCCTCCGTCCTTGTTGAGAGTGCAGTCATATACGACGCTGAGCTCATTTCTTCTGTCTCTCAAGGGCTCGATGATTTTCCTCTCGCTGTCTGAGATGAGGACCATGATGTGGGGAAGCTCTATCGGAGCATCCTTTCTGATCTCCTTTCTCGGGGGGATGCGGGAGAGTATTGTGCCTTCTGTTGCTCTTATGAGAGTCTTTGAATCCTTTGCATAGTCATAAGCCTCGAGGTCGAGGGCTGCCATGAGACCGAAGCGTGTCCCGCTTCCCGTCGTCCTCTCTACGAGGATGAAGCTGTCCTTGTACTCATCGAAGAGACCTCCGTCGAGGTATTCATTCATCTTTTTATTTATGGAGGAGATGATTTTCTCCTTGTCTCCGCTCTCGAGATAGACCTCGGGATAGATGATTCTCAATGTGGAGGGATCCTCTCCGACCTCATCGGAGAGACTCTCCCAGTACTCCGGCTGGGATGTATATTGGTCACATGCGACCACGGCCCACTTGCCTGCATCTACACTCTTCTTGGGAAGAAGGATATCGGGGGCCTTGATTCCATAATTCAATAATTTTTCGGATATTGTCATAAATTTCTCCTGAACTTGTTTTTTTTGTTAGTCTAACATTGAAAACG
>CAVJJV010000127.1:0-635 GCA_963650055.1 Comamonas kerstersii
CCTTTCTTGATGCAGTATGTTCCCGCACCCCGTCCCTGATGGCCTACTCCGTCTTCGGAGAGGACAAGGAGAAGGGCATAAGCTACTCTCACCTCAGATGGTACAGTGAATGCGTTGCATCATTTCTCCTTAAGAGCGGACTGAGAAAGGGAGACAGGGTTGCCATAATGGGGGAGAGCTGCCCCCACTGGATGATCATGTACCTAGGGTGTGTAATAGTGGGCTGTGTGACGGTTCCGATTCTTCCGGACTTTTCTATGCGTGAAGTCGATGAGATTCTCACTGCCAGTGAAGCAAAGGCTTTATGCATCAACACGAAGCACCATAAGAAGGTGGAGGGAAGGGGAGAACTCATTACAGTAAGAATGGATGACCTCTCGTATGTTCCTGTAATTCCATCCGGCTATGATTTCGCCTCCTCTCCCGGGATATCGATAAAGGAGAAGAGCCCGGACCATAACCTTATCAGGATATCCCCGCCGTGTGAGGATGATCTGGCATCAATCATCTATACAAGCGGTACGACCGGAGCGAGCAAGGGTGTCATGCTCACACATAAGAATCTCCTTGTCTGCGCCGATGAAAGTACGGATGCCTACGTCAAGATCAACAGGGGCGACAAGGTGCTTTCCATC
>CAVJJV010000127.1:645-2905 GCA_963650055.1 Comamonas kerstersii
ATATGAATTCAGCATCTCGCATCTCTTATGTCTTCTGAGGGGAGCGGAGATAGTCTTCCTGGGTAAGCCCCCTGCAACTACGATACTCATGAGGGCATTCAAGAGTGTAAGACCCCATATCATCCTGACCGTACCGCTGTTGATCGAGAAGATTTACAGAAGCGCCGTCCAGCCCGTATTGAAGAATGACGAGAAGGTAAAAAAGCTCATGGCGAATCCTCTTACCCGCGCTCTTGTCTACCACTCCATTTGCTCGAAGCTCAAGGCGACTCTCGGAGGCAGGATGAAGTTCTTCGGCATAGGAGGCGCCCCGCTTGATAAAGAGGTCGAGGAGTTCCTCTTCAGGGCGAAGTTCCCCTATGCTCCCGGTTACGGTCTTACGGAGACAAGTCCCCTCATCGCGGCATCGGGGCCTAAGAGAAGCCAGCACAAACTTGGGTATATCGGAAAGGTCGTGAAGCACGACGAGGTAATCCTTCTCGATAAGAACAGCGAGGGAGTCGGCGAGATAGCCGTCAGGGGGCCGAATGTCATGAAAGGATACTACAAGCGTGACGACCTCAATAGCGAAGTTTTCACACAAGACGGCTTCTTCAAAACAGGAGACCTCGGATATATCTCGAGTGACGGATTCCTCTCTGTCTGCGGCAGGGTGAAGACGATGATTCTCGGAGCAAACGGAGAGAATATATATCCCGAGTCCATCGAGAGCATATTGAATAATATGGAATACGTCCAGGAATCCCTCATAGTTCCGGGGGAGGGCGGCCTCATGGCACTCATCAAACTTGATGTCGAGGCGATGATGGAGAAACTCAAGATGAGTGCGGAGGAGGTTCAGCGCTATGCTGTATCATACCTGCAGAAATTGAAGAAGAATGCCAACGACCAGCTCTCGGCTTCCTCGAGGATAGAGACTACAGAGCTTCAGGAGGAGGATTTCGAGCGTACCCCTACGCAGAAGATCAAGAGATTCCTCTATCCGAAGAAAAAGAACAAGTAAAATTGAAACCGGGAATTTCAGTTCATACCTGTTGTTCCCTCTTCTTATGTACTTCTTCCCTCAGTAGACACTTTCTCCCGTTTTTCTTATTTTGGATTCATGGAACGTCTTGATAAGGTAATCGCCTCTTCCGGTTCGGCCTCGAGAAAAGAGGTACGAGCGCTTCTAAGGGATGGGAGAGTGAATATAAACGGAGCTGCCGCCTCCCGCTTTGATGAGAAGGTGGAAGATGATGACGTAATAACAATCGATGGAGAGGCTCTCGAGAGATTTCATTATGTCGCCTTAGTGATGAATAAACCATGCGGGTACGTTACAAGCACGGACAACAGGGACGGAAGAAGTGTAATGGAACTTCTTCCACCGCGTTTTCTCCGCCTTAAGGTAAAACCCGTCGGCAGGCTCGACAAGGATACTTCCGGCCTTCTTATCTTTACAAATGACGGCGCTCTTCTTCACAGTCTTATTTCCCCGGGGAGAAATGTTGAAAAAGAGTATATCGTTACACATAAGGGTAGAGTTACGCCTGAAATCATCAAGGCCTTTGAAGAGGGCGTTGTACTCTCTGACGGCACTGTATGCAGGAAAGCCGTGCTTCTTCCGCTGGGGAATGGAAGAGCATCCCTGACCATCACGGAGGGGAAATACCACCAGGTGAGGCGGATGATGGGGGCATTCGGTCTTGACGTCACGTCCCTGAAGAGAGTAAGGGAGGGAAGGATTACCCTCTCCGGTATCGAAGAGGGAGAGGTGAAAGAACTTTCCCCGGACATTGTGAAAGATACCGTGGACAGTTATAATCAAGAGGATAATTTGATATGAACGCACTCGAAAAACTATTGAAGATAGCAAAGTTCGGTAAGACGCTGAACAGAATCATACTTTTTCTCTCGATCCTTCTCATGATTGTTGTACTTGTATTCTTCATGTTCTTTCTCATCGAAACGGAGTCTTCCAACAGCCGGACCGTGCATGTGACAGGGCGTCTTGATTCCGAGTTCATCGTCGAGACGAATGACATAATACTCTATTTCCTCTCGGTAATCTTCTATCTTGTGAAATCGATTTATTCGTCCAATTTATGCATAGGGTACTTCTCTCTTGTCATCAGGGAGAAGACTCCGTTCAAAGCCGATGCGGCGAAGATGCTTGAAAAACTCGCAGTGATTGCCGTCCTTCTTCCCGTCATAAACGATATAGTGACATCGGTATTCATGTACTTCATCTCATCCGAGATTTTCAATTCCTCTGTCATAT
>CAVJJV010000127.1:2915-3624 GCA_963650055.1 Comamonas kerstersii
CTGTCATATTGAACTACAACCCGGTTCCTTCCATCGCCCTGGGCTCCATGTTCTTCGTCTGCTCGGCCATCTCGAAATACGGATCGGAAGTGAGGGCGGGAAGAAAGAGCACCGTTACCGCATAGAAAGAATGATATATTCTTCTCCTCTCGGTCCGATAAGGATACTCAGTCGTGACGGAAAGCTTGAAGAGCTTGTTTTCCTATCCGGTTCCGCTCCGGAAGAGTCTATAGAGGATGATGCTACACTCTCCTCTCTTGTTGCTTCCCGGCTCGATGAATATTTCTCGGGGGAAGGAGCCGTCTTTGATTTTCCCCTTCTGCTGAAAGGTACTGTATTCCAGAAGGAAGTCTGGAACATACTTCTGACAATACCCTACGGGGAGACAATGACATACGGTGAAATAGCCGGGATGATAGCTCTCCGCCGCGGAATGAAGAGGATGAGTGCCGAGGCTGTAGGGCGGGCTGTCGGCAGCAACAGACTCCCGATAGTAATCCCATGTCACAGGGTTCTCGGGAGAGGCGGAAGACTCACGGGCTACTCCGGAGGGCTGGACAGGAAAATCTATCTACTTGACCTCGAAGGAATTGAATACAGAAAATAGACGGAAAAGAGGACAAAAAAAATAACTCCAGTTAACTGGAGTTATATTGTTCGTGAGAGACGGGGATCGAACCCGCGATCTCCGGCGTGACAGGCCAGCGCG
>CAVJJV010000128.1:0-4453 GCA_963650055.1 Comamonas kerstersii
ATTGCATTCTGGTCTCTGAGCTTCTCGATTTCCTTCTCGACATCGGCGTCCGTGACTTCATTGTCGGCATATTCGACTTCGAGACCCGTGTACTGTGGTAGTTCGAAGAGGGGGAAGATGTCGTACTTGACTGTGAATGTCACATCACTGTCCTTCTTGAAGGGAAGAAGACTCTCTTCATCCTGGAGCTCCGGAGTCGAGTAGACAAGCGGCTGCTGAGACTTCTCGAGTGTCTTGAATGTCTCCTGAAGACTGGTCTCCATGAGTTTGAGTGTAGTCTCCTCTCTGACCTGCTGGCCGATTTTTCTCTCAAGTACCGCCATAGGAGCATGACCTCTTCTGAAACCCGGTATTTCGACTTTCTTTGCATAATCATTCATCTTGTCGGCATATGCCTTTTCTACGGATGCGGCATCAATGGTCAGTGTAAGCGATGCCTGACTATTCTCCAATGTTGTGAATTTCTTTTCAGTTACCATTTTTCTGGAACTCCCTTGCTATATGTTATTACGCGTTAACAGCCAGATTAATATATACACTTTCCTCATATTTGTATATTAGGCCGTTTCTTAAAATTAAACAAATATCGGGAAAGAGAAAAGACCGGAGGCGAAAAAAAAGAAAAAAAGGAGAAAAAAGATGCACTAGGACATCATCTGACCTGGTCAATATGCGATAAGAAAAGACATGAAATGTACTGAAATAGCAATAAGAGCGGAGAAGAGCAGGGGGAACGGGAGGGAGGCTTCGGCCTTCATCCGTGAGATGGAGCCGTTCATCAGACGTACGGCCTCCCGCTACATGTATTCTGGCTTCGATGAGGATGTCTACTCGGCGGCGCTCGAGGGATTCATGAATGCCGTGAGGGGATTCGACTACAGATACAGGGGGTTCATCCCTTATGCCGGGAAGGCTGTAGGGATAGCTGTACGCAGGTATCTCGATAACGATACAAGGCTCATCAGAATTCCCCGCTATGTTCTCGATATGGAGAGACGCATCAGAAAATACTCCTCTGATAATCCCTCTGCGGATATCGCTGAAGTGATGGAGAAGACGGGGGTGAAGAGTCTGAAAACCTTCAACAATGCCGTGAATGCATCCTCCTTCTTCCGTGTTTCCTCCCTCAATGCTCCCCTCGGAGACGGTGATTCCACTTTTTCCGATATTACTCCCGATATAACATCAGTCGAGGACGAATTCCTCTCCTCCGAGCTCAGACGGGAGCTCCGGGAGGGAATCGCCATGCTCAGTGATATGGAGAGAGATATAATCACATCACTCTTCGGCCTGGACGGGAAGGAGAAGATGAGTGTGGTAGAACTGGCGGAGCGCTACAGCGTGACGAAGGTAACGATACAGAACAGGAAAAAGAAGGCTATGGCAAAACTCAAAAGTCACCTCCTTCCTTTGGTGACATAAAGAGGGGTATCGGGTATCATGAGAGTGTGAAAAGATATCTGCTGTTTCTCTTTCTGGTTCTTCTTGTCTCCTGTTCCACCTTCAATGCGGCGGACGGAACGGACGGTGTTCCGACAGAAGAGGAGAAGGAGGCCGTGGCCGTACTTGTCGCCGACATGACGGATGAGCTGGACGGGGCCGTATTGACTACTTCCGATATCCTTCCCGCTCTCGGGGAGACATATACTGTATACAGTACATATCTTCCGTCCTATCAGGATATAAGCGGGAGGTATCTCTCGTCCCTGATCAGTATATTTTCAGATGCTGTCTCATCCGCCCTTCTGGAGAATATCGGGAGCAGCGTGGAGACTCTCACGTCCTCCGCCTTCCTTTTTCTCGACGGCGGGGAGGTAACTCCCGTCATCGAAACCCTCACACGCACCCGGACAGTGGAGAAGGTTCTGGAGGACCCGTTGTTGACTCAAAAGCTTGAGGAAGCGGGGGAGGAGAGCATTCTCAACTTCAGAAAGGTCAGGAAGGCATATTCGCTTCTCGGAGCAGTGGATAAGGATATAACACTCCCGGAGCCTGAGACAGCGGATGCAGAGACCGTCATCAATCTGATTCTCGACAGATACTACAGTTTTCTTGAGGAGAGGGAGATGAAACTCAGGAGCAATCCGTTCTACGGCGAGTCGTCATACAGACTCTTCTGGAGGGACAGGAATGGATGATTTATTCTCGTCCGCTCCATTCGGCAGTGAACCTCTGGCCTCGAGAATGAGACCGAGAACCCTCGACGAGTACATCGGGCAGGATCATATCCTGGGCCCGGGAAGACTTCTCAGGCGTGCTATCCAGATGGATCAGCTTTCATCGATTATCTTCTACGGCCCTCCCGGAGTGGGTAAGACAACTCTTGCGCGCGTCATCGCAAATACAACCAAAAGCCACTTTTCGACACTCAATGCCGTTCTCTCCGGCGTAAAGGAACTGCGCGGGGAAATCGATGCCGCCAGAGAGAGACGCGGTCACTACGGGATGAAGACCATTCTCTTTATAGACGAGGTCCACAGGTGGAACAGGAGCCAGCAGGACGCGCTCCTTCCCTGGGTCGAGAACGGAACATTCATCCTTATCGGAGCAACGACGGAGAATCCCTTCTTCGAATGCAACAGGGCTCTTGTCTCGCGCTCGCGTGTATTCCAGCTCAGGAGCCTCACCGAGGACGAACTGAGAAAGGTGGCCCTCCAGGCTCTCGGAGACAGGGAGAGAGGGTACGGCAGGTATAAGGTGGTCTTCGAGGACGGGGCGCTCGAGCACCTTGTAACGGTTGCTTCGGGTGACGCAAGAAGTCTTCTCAACGCTCTCGAGCTTGCAGTCGAGACGACACCTGAGAGCTTTCCTCCTCCGGATGGAAGTGAAATATACATAACAAAGGAAACAGCCGAGGAATCGATACAGAGGAAGGTTGTCCTCTACGACAAGGAAGGAGACTATCACTTCGATGTGATATCTGCATTCATCAAGTCCATCAGGGGCTCCGATCCCGATGCCTCCCTCTACTGGCTGGGGCGCATGGTTGCCGCCGGTGAGGACCCGGGATTCATCTTCAGACGCATGCTCATCAGTGCGGCGGAGGACGTGGGGCTTGCAGACCCCCGGGCCGTTTCGGTTGTGGAGGCCGATGCCGCGGCATTCGACAGAATAGGGCTTCCCGAGGGGCGGTTCCACCTTGCCCATGCCGCAATCTATCTTTCAACCTGTCCGAAAAGCAACTCGACTCTGGGCTTCTTCGATGCCCTGCGGGAGATAGAGGAGGAGAAATCGAGGGAGGTCCCGAACCACCTCAGGGATGACTCCCGCGACAGCACGGCCTTCGGACACGGAGAGGGGTATCTCTATCCACACTCATATAAAGACCACTGGGTTGCACAGCAGTACCTACCTGACGGACTCCAGGGAAGAATCTACTACAAACCGGGAAAACTCGGATACGAGGGCGGAATAAGAGACGATGTCATGAGGCGCAGGGAAGCTCAGCTCGAGGCTGCAGGAGACGATTTCTTTCTTGATAACTACACCTATTCACCGGATACAACCAGCCGTGACAGATGGATCCGTCGTTCTCTGACAGGCAGATCCGGGATACTTCTCTCTCTTGTCGACGGGCTTTATTCGGGGCTGGAACTCAGACGGCACGAGAATGTCCTTGTGCTCAATGCCTCGAACGGTCTTCTCTTATATCCTTTGATGAGAATGAACCCCGAGGGTTCGAGCATCGCCGGTGTGGCGACAGAGGAGCAGAAGGATGTCATAGACCACTTTTCGAAGGAGATGGATGAAATCATGAGGCCGGTAGTGATTGTAGGAAGTCCCTCTGAGATATTTAGAAATCTTGAGAAAGGCATGCGCTTCGGAGCTGTCAGCGGGCGCAATGTGCTCTCAAGACTTTCGAGTGACAGGCTTATACTCCCGCTTATCAGGGAGAGACTCGAGGACGACGGGGAGGCCGCACTCCTTGAAACTATTCCCTCTCTCTCGATGAGACTTTCGTTCATCTCTCCGGATGCGTTGAAGCCGTCCCTCGAGAAGGCCGAAAAGGAGATATACAGTACATCCAATCCTCTCTTTGCATGGGGGAAGAATGAACTCGAGAGAGCCGTAAGAGAGGTATTTCCGTCTGCAGACATTATATATAAGGAAGTATCGGAGGAGAGACATATCTCACGGGAGAACGCGGAATGCTGGTATGCCAACACCTATTCCAAGTACGGTGTCGATAAAGACCGCTTCTTATCTGAATTCAGTGAAAAAACCGTGAAATGGACAACGACGGCTGCTCTTATCAGGAGCAATACAAGACCCCGTAGAGGAGGAAAGGGGAATGAGCACAGAGAAGTCGAGGAGCTCGTGAAGGGGAAAAATAAAGAATAAATCAACTTTTTTCGCTTTCCTTGTTGACATAAAAATTGTCTTTCTTTATAGTCTCTCTTGTTGAAATTGCAATGGCGAACGCATTGCTACCAAACATGGTGGAAGTAGTTCA
>CAVJJV010000129.1:0-3585 GCA_963650055.1 Comamonas kerstersii
TCAATTATGGCGCTCTTTATTCTTCCCTTCGAGAGGAGAGTCTCCACAGCATTCTTCAGCTTCCTGCTGATTCCCCTGTATCCCATGGAAAAGGCAAGCTGAGTCAGGGTCAGAGGCTTATCGAGGAACGAGAGAATCTTATCATAGTACGCATCACCGGGAGTTTTTACAGAAGAAATGAAATACGGATGAACCGGAATCACCACACTGAGAAAATCCCTCTCTTCATTCATCAGGAATTCAGGCTTACCCGAACCGTTTCTTTCAAGGGCGGCAAAGGCATTCGGGAAGCCGGTATTTCTCCCCTCCGTCAGATGTAACTTCTTGAGAAAATCCCCTATCCGCCTGTTGCGGCATACTCTTCCCCGGAGGTTGTAATTCCTTATCGCATCATCCGAAATACTCCTGTCGAAACCCGGTGTCGAAGTAATCTCGATTGAATTCTTCTCTATCCTTACAGTAATCGGCTCCTGTCTCTGGTAAGACCTGTGGTAGACAGCATTGACAAGGAGTTCCTCGACAGCTTCATAGGGATAGTTGAAGAATCTCTCCGCCTCCGCCCTGTCGGAATGTTTTATAACAACCTCTTCAATCACACTGTCCTTTATATACTGCAAAGCTCCCCTGAGTTGATTCTGCAGCGTTCCGGTGAATACCTTCTCCGTCATACCGGTCCCCGTAGGATCGGGAATGTAGACAACCTCGATGCGTGCATACGGAAAATACTTCTGGGTTCTCTCTGAAAACATGAGAATCCCGACATTGAGGGGTTTCATATTTTCCGGACTGCCGGAGACAATCCTCATATCCTCTGCAAGAGAAAGAAGAGTTCTGTCTGCCGAGTTTTCATAGATTCTGCTTCCGCTTTCATGCAGGAATGCCCTTATCTGATCCTTACTCAGATCATCGACCACTGCAGGAAGGCACGGCCTGTCGTCAAACGGTATCGAGGAGGAAATATAGAAAAGCTCCTTCAATTCAAGCGGGGACGCTTCGACACTCGATGAGAATTTCCGGATGTAATATTCCTTTATGCTTTTCGGAACCATTATATCTTTCGGAGCCATGTACGGTCTCCCGTACCCTGCCGGAGCCCGGATGACGATTATCTCCTTTTCTGTGTTGTCTGAAGTATCATGATAGGTAACCGGTTCAACTACAGGTTCATAAAGGGGTTCAATATAATGACAGTACTCCGGAAGTTTCCTGAGTATTCCGTCGACCTCGGAAGGATTGGCCTGCCCTTTTCCTCCCTGACTCCTATCAGGATATAACCGCCGCCGGTATTGTCTATATCGTTTGCGAATGCACATATGGTTCTTAGAATCGCGGCAGGATTGAAGCCCTCCCTGTACTCTATACGTGTAGACTCAACAACTCCTGCATCTAATAATTCTTGAATGTTTACAGGAATGGCCATCTTGTCCTCCTCATTAATCCTAATATGAAAAAGCAGGATGTCGAGTACTCGACAAGAGGGCGTCGAGTCTGTCGAGTCAGTTGTCGGACAAAGTTTCAGGCTTTGAAGCAGGCGAGGAAATCGAGGAGAGTCTCATGGGCCTGGCGGGGGGAATAATTATTGAAGAATCCCACCTGGAAACACTCGGCCTGTATGAGATTGTATATCTCCTCGCCGACCTTATCGACATCGCACTCTTTGATGGTCCCCCTGTGAACACCCTGAAGCACAAGTCTCTTGATAAGGATTCTCAATTTGGCTGTGCGCGCCTTGATCGTCGAATAGACATCGACTCCGCTTCTCTTCTCCGAGAGGATGAACTCGACAAGATTGGAAAGTGCACTCTCATTGTTCTTTGCCTTCTCGAAGAGGTCTGTGATTATCATATCGAGGCGCTCAAGCTCGTCCTCCTCACCCTCGTCGAAGGCATAATGGGAGTAACGGGCGAACATGTCGGATGTGACCTTCTTCACTGCGTAGTAGTAGATATCCTTCTTGTCCTTGAAATATTGATATACCGTAGGTCTGGAGAGCCCGCATTTCTCCGCAATAAGGGTGAGATTGCTCTCCTTGTAACCGACCTCGCTGAAAACCTCCATGGCATTCCGGAGTATGGTATTCATTCTCTCTTCTTTATCTACAATCTTCGGCATGACTGAATCTTATCCTTATTTCTTTTCTTACAGAAGTCCGGAAGTGTAATTTCAGGGCATCGGCTCGTCATTATTCTCTTCAATGTAGTATTCCTTGATTTCCTGGATGGCCGCCTTCTCGGCACTTGTCTCGATCCGGCTCAGGACGGAGCCTATCTTCTCCTTGCGTCTCTTTACGTTATCGAGACTCTCCGAGGCCTTGTCCACATGTTTCTTCGACTCGTCTACACTCTTCGAGAGGTCCATGAAGAGTTTCTTCAAGTCTTCAAAGAGATGCCAGATGGTGGATGTGTACTCCTCTATCTGGACTGTTCTGAAGCCGAGGGCGAGGGAGTTCAGGAGGGCGGCGAAATTGTTCGGTCCGGTGAGTATGACGCGGCTCTCGTTCTGGAGCTTCTCCGCGACTCCCTCCATCTTCAATACCTCCAGGTAGAGTGTCTCGCTGGGGATGAAGAGGATTGCGAAGTCCGTCGTGTACGGCGGGACTATATACTTCTTGTTTATATCCTTCGCCTCGTCGAGAATGCGCTGCCTTATCTTCTTCGCCTCACTCGTCACCTCATTTTCATTACCGCTCTCGATGGCGGCCCTGTAACGCTCGAGGTCGCTTGTCGGGAACTTGGAGTCCACAGGAAGATATACTCCCTCCCCCTTCCCCGGAAGGCGGATTGCAAATTCGACATTCTCCCTGTTCTGGCGGGGAGAGTAATTCTTCACCCACTGATCGGGAGTAAGGATATCTGAAAGGATGGACTCGGCCTGCATCTCACCCCAGACACCTCTGCTCTTTACATTGCTGAATAGGGCGTTCATCTTTCTGACGTCCCCGGAGAGCACATCGAGGGTAGACATCGCCTTATAGAGCTTACCGAGATTCTCCGTCACGGCCTCGAAGGAGGCTGCAAGCCTCTTGTCGAGGGTCTCCTGGAGCTTCACATCCACCACATTCTGGATTTCCCTGAGCTTGGCTTCGTTGCCCTCTCTTATCCTGTCCATGCCGAGTTTTACTTCCCCTGTAAGCTTCTCGTTCTTCTCGCTGATCTCCCTGAAGGCTCCCCTTATCCTGTCGAAGTTCTGATTGAGGGTATTCTGGGTGTCGAGATTTCTCCTGTTCTGCTTCTCGCTCTCCTCCCTGAGAAGGGAAAGCAGGGACGTAGAGAGACTGTTAAGGGTATTACTCATGCTCTTCAGCACCTCTTCTGTACTGCGGCTGAGGTTTCTGTTCTCCTGGAAGAGTTTATCGATATCCCTGTCAAAGGATGCCTGGAAGGAGAGGAAGGATTCCTCACTTCCCCGTCTCAATTCCTCCTTGACCCTGAGGAGGGCTCCCTCATCAAGGTCAGCCCCCTTCTTATTGGAGGCTTTGAATAAGAGGACGACAAGAAGAATAAGGTTCAATGCAGAGAGTAGAGTCAATAGAATTTCCATGGCAATAATATAGCTCAAAGAAAAGAGAAGGATAATACTCAATTC
>CAVJJV010000130.1:0-10194 GCA_963650055.1 Comamonas kerstersii
CCGATTTTGTTGTATGCAGGGGAAGAAATGTTCTCCAGATTATCCAGGTATCCTATGACATATCGAATGAAAAGACCCTGAAGAGAGAAAAGAGAGGACTTCTTGCAGCATCAAAAGCCACCGGATGCAATAACCTTCTGCTCATTACACAATACGAAGATACACAATTAACAGAGAATGGTAAGAGCATCCGTGTAATACCTGCCTATAGATGGCTGACAGAAAGAGAGCTGGTACTTTAACGGTGATGAATCACCAGAGAGCTCATTCCGGCTCCTGAAGCAGCTTATAAAAAGCTGTTGTCTGTCAAATAGGATATAAGCACACACATTAAAAGGAGGAGACTTATGCTTGCAACACGTGTATTTAAAACGGAAACAGTCAGGCTATAAGAATTCCTCAGGAAATGAGGACAGAGAAGAAAGACTACTTCATCATCAACAAAATCGGAGAAGTCAATGTAATCTATCCAAAGGATGAACCGTGGGTTCAAGCAAGAAGTATAGCAGGGACATTTCCTGAAGATTTCATGCAGGAGCGCAGTCAACCTTTACACACAGATGAGAGAGAAGAATTCCGATGTATTTCCTCGATACAAATATCTTCATCTACTACATGAAAAACAGCTATCCGCATCTCACTGAGAAGATATTCTCCATGAATCCGGATAACCTCTTTCTCTCGTCAATAACGCTTTTTGAACTGGAATACGGTGCCGAGAAAAGCTCATGGGGAGCAAAAACCAGAGAAAAGCTTTATACACTTCTCTCTCCTTTCCACTTCTTGAATTTTACATCTCAGGATGCAGTCGAGAGCGGCAGAGTAAGAGCCGTACTCGAAAAGGATGGGCCTCCCATCGGCATTTACGACACACTCATTGCAGGACAGGCTCTCTCACGTGACCTGATTCTAGTCACGCATAATACCAGGGAATTCAATCGTGTACCTAACCTTTCCATTGAAGACTGGGTACTGTAACTCAACTCTAATCGGGGTATATCCTATGGTTCGATATTGACTATGAAAAAGCACCATAACTCCCTGTTCTGCTTATTCTTCGCTCGAAAGGTCAAATGACGGCTTATTTTACTCTCTGTGCAGAGAGAAAAGGCCCGGAGGTGGTCGGCCCCGGGCCCGGCATCATCAAAGAACGATTAGATTACGTTGTACTCCTTGAGTATCTTCTCTATGTCGGTTCCCTTGATCTTCTTCATTACCTTGTTGAGCGCAAAGCGTTCAATCCAGTTGAACTCCATGTCTGTAAGCTTCTTTCCGTCCCTGAGCTTTACGGATGCATCCAGAAGGGCTCTGACGTCGTATACACTGCCCCAGACCTCCGGCACTCCCCTGTCGATGTTGAGGAGTGTGTAGACGCTCTCCATACCTGTTCTCATCGAGTACTCGGTTGTGAAGATTGTATCCCTCTTCGTCTCGGCAAACTGTCCGAGGAAGGCAAAGTTGACGGCACCCTCAGGCACAACGTCAGGCCTGTCGCCGTAAGAGCGCGGCATGAAGAATGCATCGATGTAGGGCATCATGACAGGAACCGTGTTGGCATGCTTTGAAGCAAGCTCCTCGATTTCACTCTCAGGTACTCCGAGGTGATAGAGCCATTCCTCGCAGATCTCCTTTCCCGTACATTCTCTCATCGGCTTCTTGATATAGTCTCCCTTCTTGTCTGTAAAGAGTGAATATACCCAGACAAGACAGTGATCCTTGGGCTGTTCTCTGAACTGAGGCTGACGGTTGATCGTCCAGCTCATGAGCCATGAGGAATCCTTGACTGTTACGATACCTCCGGTAACGACCTTTCCCGAGAGAGGATCTCTCTTACATATCTTCTTGATGTAGGGGAGGATCCTGTCATCGAGTGTCTCGACGGTAGCACTCATCCAGTTTGTCTGCTCCGGGTCGTAGCAGAACTTGTCGGGATGTCCGAACGAGGGGTCCTGAGCGGCAATCTTACGCCACATATCCCAGCCGCCGCCTTCCTTGATTTCCGGCTTGTACTCGGCCTTCTCGTTCTGGCTTCCCATCGTGGAATTCTCGACGCATCCACCGTTGGTGATGAAGACAAGGTCGTTCTCCGTGAGGTCGATCTTATCCTTCTTCCCGTCGGCGATGATGTCTATACGCTGGGCGACCTTCTTCTCTTTTGTGCACTTGAACTCGACGTTCGTGACATTGACGCCGTAGTGGAACTGCACTCCCCTCTCCTCGAGCCACTTGACCATGGGGAGAATCATCGATTCATACTGGTTGTACTTTGTGAATCTCAGTGCCTTGAAATCCGGCAGTCCCCCGATATGGTGGATGAATCTCTGGATGTAGAGTTTCATCTCGAGAGCACTGTGCCAGTTCTCGAAGGCGAACATTGTTCTCCAGTAGAGCCAGAAGTTGGATGATAGAACCTCATCATCGAAGTAGTCTGTGATCTTCTTGTCCTGGAGCTCCTCGTTGGGAGTGAAGAAGAGCTTCATTATCTCCATGGCACCCTTGTCCGAGATATCGAACTTACCGTCAGTGTGTGCGTCCTCGCCGCACTTGACAGTCGCACGGCAGAGTGAATAGTTGGGGTCCGCCTTGTTCAGCCAGTAATACTCATCGAGTACGCTGACTCCTTCTGTCTCTATCGAGGGAATGGATCTGAAGAGATCCCACATAACCTCGAAGTGGTTGTCCATCTCCCTTCCGCCGCGCATTACATACCCGACGTTTTCGAATTTCCATCCGTCACATGCACCGCCGGCTGTGAATCCCTTCTCGAGAATGTGAATCTTCTCGCCCTTCATCTGACCGTCCCTGACAAGATAGCAGGCGGCAGTAAGGGCCGCGAGTCCGCTTCCTACAATATAAGCTGACTTGTGATCAACGCCTTCCGGCTTCCTAGGCCTTGCAAAAGCCTCATAGTTACCGCTTGAATAATACATATTCATGCCTCCATATATTCTATGACCAGAAGCTAATGAAAAATACGGAGGAAGAAAATTTACAATGATTCCCTGTTGTTCAGTTTTTTATCAAAGAGGCTGAAGTGTAAGAAAATCAACCGACTCTGAATCTCTCGAGGGCGCTTCTGAAGCTTCCGCGGACGACTTTATCGAGGGCCCCGACAACCTCCCCGGGCGGCTGGAGCATATCCTTGTTTATCCAGTCAAGCATGACGCCGACAAAGGCGTACTTATATGTGTCTGCAATGAATACCTTGTCTTCATCCCTGACGACCATGTCCTTCGCCTCCTCCTCGACTACACCCTTGAGTAAATCGAATGTAAGACGGAAGAGATAATTCTCGATCTGTTCCCTGCTCACAGAGTGATAGACATTGAGGATGAAGGGCTTGTTCTCCCTCACGGCCTCCATGATCTGCAGCAGCCCCTCCTGCCAGTTGTCGTAATGCTTCTTGCCTTCCAATGCCCTGGAGGCATCTTCATAGCATGCCCACTCCACAAGCTCATAGACATCCTTGAAATGGTAGTAGAACGTCATACGGCTTATACCGCACTCCTCGGTGATGTCGGTTACGGTTATGCGCGAGAGACTCTTCTTGAGAAGCAGGTTCTTCAAAGCCTGCTCCAGTGCCAATTTCGTCAGCTGACTCATACCACAATAATAATGGAGGATAGAGAGAACGAAAAGAGTTTTGGTTCTTCCATTAGAGCCTTTCTGCTGTATAATTAATGTAGCGACAAGGAGTCTTATATGAGTGACAAGAGAAAGGATTACATCAGCTGGGATGAGTATTTCATGGGAGTGGCCGTACTTTCATCCATGAGAAGCAAGGACCCGAATACACAGGTCGGGGCATGCATAGTCTCGAAGGACAGGAAGATAATCGGGGTCGGCTACAACGGCTTCCCGTCAGGCTGCAGCGACGATGACCTTCCCTGGGCACGCACAGGAGACTGGGGACAGACCAAATACCCGTATGTATGCCATGCCGAGCTCAATGCCATCCTCAATGCCAACAATCCGGCTGCTTTGAAAGGTGCGACCCTCTATGTCGCCCTCTTTCCGTGTAATGAATGTGCAAAGGCTGTCATACAGAGCGGAATAAGCGAAATCATATTCCTCTCCGACAAATACAGGGACAGCGATGCAACGAAGGCCAGCCGGCGCATGCTCGACGCCGCCGGTGTCAGATACCATCACCTTGAGACTGCGAGGAAAGAGCTTACAATAAGCCTGAGCTAGATTTCGCTTTACAAACCTCCCTTAACCATAGAAAATAATAGTCGGGTTGGTATCACAGACCGCTGCCGCGCCAGACAGAAGCTAAGGGACCTCCCTTCAGGGAGAGGGTGTCATGTCTCGATTCATTGTTAACGGTAAATCAATTGAAGTAGAAAAAAACATAAGCCTCTTGAGGTATCTGAGGGATGAACTCCATCTGACCTCAGTCAAGGACGGATGCTCGGAGGGAGCGTGCGGAACATGTACAGTCATCATCGACGATGAGGCTGTGAAGGCGTGTACATACACTACAGGCTCCGTTGACGGCAGAAGAATCATCACAGTCGAGGGACTGAGTGAGAAGGAGAAGGATATCTACACATATGCCTTCGGAGAGGCCGGAGCCGTGCAGTGCGGCTTCTGTATCCCGGGTATGGTCATGTGCGCCAAGGCCCTTCTCGATAAAAACACATCTCCGACGGAAAATGAGATAAGACACGCCATCAGGAACAACATATGCCGGTGCACGGGATATGTTAAGATTGTCAAGGCCGTTGAAATTGCAGCCTCCATCATAAGGGGCGACGATGTAATAAAACCCGAAGAGGTCAAGTGGAAGATAGGAGAACGCGTCCACAGGGTAGATGTCAGGGAGAAGGTCACGGGAACGGGGCTCTATCCAGACGACCTCTATGTGGATGGTATGCTCCATGCCTCCTGTGTCAGAAGTAAATATCCCAGGGCCAGAATACTCTCCATAGATACAAAAGAGGCCGAAAAGCAGCCGGGAATAACGAGGATATTCACCGCAAAGGATGTCCCGGGGAACAAGGTTGTCGGCCACCTCTGTAAAGACTGGGATGCGTTCATAGATGTCGGAGAGATCACCCACTTTCTGGGAGACCCCGTTGCACTTATCGTCGGAGAGACGATTGAGGAAGTTGAGAAGGCGAGGAAATACGTAAAGGTAGAATACGAGGAACTTCCGTTCGTCGACGGCCCGGAAAGTGCAATGAAGGAAGGAGCCCCGCTTGTTCATGAGAATGCAGAGGGGAATCTTGCCGTCGAGAAGCATGTTTCAAGGGGTAATGCCGATGAAGCAATAGAGAGAAGCGACTACGTCTACTCTTCCCACTTCTCCACCCCCTTCACCGAGCACGCATTCCTCGAGCCCGAGTGCGCCCTCTCCGTGCCGTATGAAGACGGGGTGAAGATCTACTCGACAGACCAGGGAGTCTATGACACTCTCCATGAGACGGCACCGTTTCTTGGGCTTCCATACGAGAAGGTCGAAGTGCACAACTGCCTTGTAGGGGGAGGCTTCGGAGGAAAGGAGGATGTGACTGTACAGCACCTTTCGGCACTTGCTGCATACCTTTTGAAGCGCCCTGTCAAGATGAAACTCACACGCGCCGAGTCCATACTCTTCCACCCCAAGCGCCACCCCATGGAGATGGACTTCACAGTCGGAATCGACAAAAAAGGAAGAATTCAGGGCGTGAAGGCGAAGGTCATCGCCGATACGGGAGCCTACATGTCGCTCGGAGGTCCGGTACTCGAGAGGGCATGCACACATGCCTCCGGCCCCTACAACTACCAGAATTTCAAGATAGACGGATACGCCTACTATACAAATAACCCGCCGGCCGGTGCCTTCAGAGGTTTCGGAGTCACCCAGACATGCTTCGGAATAGAGAATATGCTCAACTCCCTTGCACGTGAAATCGGAATAAGCGAGTGGGATATAAGATACATAAATGCAATAAGACCCGGGGAGGAGCTCCCCAACGGCCAGATAGCAGATGAATCGACGGGACTTGTGGAGACACTTCTTGCCGTCAAGGAGACATACGAC
The DNA here is from genome assembly GCA_963650055.1 of Comamonas kerstersii. Taxonomy (GTDB): domain Bacteria; phylum Spirochaetota; class Spirochaetia; order Sphaerochaetales; family Sphaerochaetaceae; genus Ornithospirochaeta. The sequence continues at coordinate 6,029 of CAVJJV010000130.1, forward strand.
AGGGAGAGAATCAAGGGGATTGCCTGTGCAATGAAGAATGCAGGCGTCGGAGTCGGACTTCCCGACTGGGGACGAGTCAGGATAAAGATAGAGAACGGGAAGGCCCATATACACTGTGCAGGATCCTGCATAGGTCAGGGGTTATGGACTGTCCTCAAGATGATTACAGCAGATATTACAGGACTGGAGGAGAACCTCATAGTCGTTGAAAAGGCCTCGACTCTCGACCCCGACAGCGGTACGACAAGCGGAAGCAGACACACAACAGTCACCGGAGAGGCCTGCAGACGGGCGGCTCTCATGCTGAAGGATGCGCTTCAAAAGAAGCCTTTCGGAGAGCTGGAGGGCGAAGAATACTACGCTGAGTATCTCGCTAAAACCGATAAGATGGGATCCCAGGTACCCCATCCGGTAAGCCACGTTGCCTACGGTTTTGCAACCCAGCTCTGTGTACTCAACGAAGACGGTACAATCAAGGAGATGGTGGCGGCACATGATGTTGGAAGGGCCATCAACCCGACAAATGTTGAGGGCCAGATAGAGGGCGGAGTCGTCATGGGAATGGGCTATGCCCTGAGGGAGAGATACAGACTCGAGAACTGCCGGCCTCTTGAAAAATACGGCTCTCTCGGACTCTTCAGAGCAGATGAGCTTCCTCCGATAAGATCCATAATAGTCGAGAAACCCGGTCTCAAGACATCCTCGGGAGCCATAGGAATCGGGGAGATTACATCAATACCGACGGCGCCTGCCATCAGCAATGCCTATTACCACTGGGACCATGTGCTCCATCACTCTCTTCCTCTTGAAAGCACCCCCTACCTCATCGTCCCGAACGAGAAGAAGAAACTTGTAAAGGGAAAGAGGCTCTTCGTGAACCCCACATCGAGATGCATAGGATGCCTCGAGTGTGTCCGCACGTGCTCGGAGATGTTCTATAAGGAGAAGGACAGGCGTTATGCGGCACTGAGGATAGAAGAGAAGAACGGTGAGTGGAAGCCGTCGGTATGTATCCAATGCGGTAAATGCGCCAGAGTATGCCCCGTCGGGGCGGTCAAACAGCTTTCAAGCGGAGTCTGGACGATAGACAGAAAGCTCTGCACAGGCTGCGGGGAGTGCCGTAAGGTATGTCCCCTAGGCGTCATGGTGCTCTCGCCGGTCAGCGGCCAGACAAGTAAGTGCATAGCCTGCGGTAAGTGCGTATCGGCCTGCCCGATGGATGTACTCCAGATAGCTACAAGCGGGAGCTGATTTCCTTCCAGAGCCCCTCCCCGACAAGGGAGATGAAACGCCTCGGTTCATTCTTTATCCTACTCTCGAGCTCCTCTCTCGTCCGGGGAGGAGACATGGCAAGAGAGAGAAGCGTACGCTTATCCATTACACGGGAAGCGGGAACATTGAAGCGGCGCGCTATGTTGTCCCTGACGATGAAGTAAGCCTTGAGTCTCTCCTTCTCGTCCTTCTTCATTCTCTTCCACGGTCCTATGTGCTTCCATCCCGGAGTCGGCTCCCTGACGATGGTGGCTCTCTTCAATGCATCGTCCATCTCCTTTTCAAGGTTCTGCTCATTAATCTTTTCGACAAGAACTTCCTTGAGGTCGAATAGATACCTCACATCATTGAGTGCGTACTCGATGAGTGTTATATCGAGAGGACGCATGAGCCAGTTCGCCTGCTGGTTCTTCTTCTTGTCGATGTTGATCTCTTTGGAGAGAAATATCTCAATGAGGCTCAGGAGGTTTCCCCTGCAGCCGAGAAGAACGGCGGGAACTCTGACATCGAAGACATTGTTGATTTTGAGTCTGTAGATCTTGTAGACAAGAGATGCGTCTCCCTGGATATCGAACCAGATTTTCTCGTTCGGGGATGAAAAGAATGCTTCAAGCCCCGCCTTTGTGACTCCGGGGCTTCTTACATCGATGATGTAATATCTCTCCCTGTCATAGATCTGGATAAGCGAGAGGTGCTCCCCGTAGATATGGAGGTTGAACTCCGCCTCGAAGTCGACAGCAAGAGGACGGCCGCCCCAGTCGGATAGAGCTCGTAATATCTTTTCATCGGTGTCGAGTGTTGTATATATCATTTCAGCCCCCCTGCACATTTCATGATGATTTCCCGGTAGCGCTCTACAAATTCTTCCGGGGAGACGGGTTCGCTCTCCGGAAGGAACGATAAGAGCTTTCCCATTACTTCAACGTCGCTGACGGCGGGAACGGAGAGCTCGTAGCACCCCTCTTCAACCCACTTACCCTTCTGCTCCTTATGCCATATCTGATTGGAGACGATATTTGCCGCAACACCATGGAACCTTATCGTATACCAAACAGGTGCCTTACTGGCCGAGAATATACCGTAGCTTCCTTCATAGGCGTCAAGCTTTGTCCTGTCATAGACGAAATGCTTTTCTGTGTATGTGATGTCGATGATACGGGAGAGTGAGTATGTACGTATACTCCCGTAGACGGTCTCCGCCCTGAGGTACCAGATCTGGGAGTAGTTGATGAGAACCATCGGGTTGATGTCGAGCTCGGTCTCCTTCCCGCTTGAGTTAGTGTACCTGAGAGTGACGGTGCGTCTCTCCTTTATTGCATTCACAAGCTTCGTGAAGACTGCATAGTTCACCCTCTCGAGTGCCGTATACATATATCTCACGGGAGCGTTATTCTCCTCCCGGGTATCATCAAGGCCCTCGAACTGTTCTTTGAGGGGGTTGTCCTGTGCCCTGGAGAGCGCCTCGGCTATAGTCGAGTTGACGAAGGCCTCGTTGAGACGGGGCTTGTCCCCGGTGAAGACATAGTAGTTCCTGTTTCCCTCCCTCAGAAACTCGACAGAGGAGAATTTATCCATGTACCCGATATCTGTCAGCCTCTCGCGGATGAATTCGATATCCCTCCGGAATTCCCTGTTGGAAATCCCGTATCTATCTCTTATATAGCCGTAATTAAGTCTCCCGTCTTCAAGACAGAGGACATTAATCATATCCATTATGCGTTCAAGTCTGCTCACAGGAGTATTATAGATGTAAAAAGAGGCAAAGACCATCAATCTCCGCCTCTTTCAGTCATATTGAAGATGAAGTTTATCTCAAGCCGAAACGGGAGACGAATGCCTCTGCGTTCTGGATCGATCCGCCGGCAGCACCCTTGACGATGTTGTTGACAAGAAGACAGAAGCCGATCTTGCCCTCTTTCTTTCTCAGTCTTCCCGTATAGACGACCATTCCCTTCGGTGTTCCCCAGAAGGCATACTTAGGCTGGGGGAATGTATTCTCGGGAGAATACTGTACAGGCTGCGCGGGAGTCGAAGGAAGGTCCACCTCATCCTTGAAGTCCGCCCATGCTGCGATGATATCTTCACACTCCACATCCTTCTCGAGGTCGAGCCATACAGTCTCGAGGTGGCCGAACATGACGGGAACACGGACAGTGAATGCATAGACGACGGGGTCGATCGAGAGAATCTTCTTGATCTCCCTGTCAATCTTCTCCTCCTCTCCCTTGATGAACGGAATACAGTTGTCCGTGATATCAAACGAAGAGAGACCGGGGTATCCTGCACCCGATACGCTCTGATAGCTGTTGACTGTAATCGTCTTGATTCCGAACTTTCTCAGCGGAGCGAGAGCCATTGCAAGACCTGTTGTGACACAGTTGGCGTTGGTGACACAGAATCCCGTCTGGGGATATCCCTGTGTGCGGATGAGATCGAGCTGCTCGACATTCGTCTCGGGAATGAGAATAGGCACATCGGAATCATAGCGCATTGCAGCAGCGTTGCTGAAAACATAGAATCCGTTGGCCCTCAGCTGGGGTTCAGCCTCCCTGGCAACCTCTGCAGGAAGAGCGGAGAAGACGATTCTGACACCTGCTTCAAGCATGGCATCATGGTTGAATTCCCTGATCTCCATGTCCTTAATCTGGCCCGGCATCTCAAAGGGCATAACCCAGTGGACCGTCTCTGAATATTTCATGCCTACTCTTGCGGCGGAAGCAGTAACATAGCTGAGCTCGAACCAAGGATGGTCAGAGAGCATCCACATAAAAACCTGTCCAACAGCACCGGTTGCACCCAATACGGCAACCTTGATCTTCTTGTTGTCCATACCTTACCAACTCCTTCGGGGTAAAAATTACCTAACTATATCCAATGGAGGGGGAATGGACAAT
>CAVJJV010000131.1:0-15398 GCA_963650055.1 Comamonas kerstersii
TGTACCAGAAAAATGTCTAAAAGTTAAGCACAATTATTTATGTCGTTTACTATAAATACAATAAAACACGATATTTTGCATTTATAAACGCAAAAACTTTACTTTTATTTGAAGCTCTGGGATGCCCTGCAGAGTGACTCGAGTTCATCCTCGATGTATCTGTTGATGGTCCCCTTCGGGTAGTTTCCCTTTCTGTCTCTCTCTCCCATCTTCAATCCCGAGAGAAGCTCAAGCCCCTCGTCTATCGATGAAATCGTCCAGAGATGGAAGGAGCCTCGGTCTATCGCCTCTTCGATAGCGTAGGGAAGAATCAGGGAGGTCTTGTTCTGGAAGGGGATGATCACACCCTGGGTTTCTGTGAGGCCGCATGTTTCGCATGCATTGAAGAATCCCTCTATCTTCTCGTTGATTCCCCCCACGGGCTGGAGCTCTCCCATCTGGTTGACAGATCCCGTTACCGCTATATCCTGCCTCAGAGGGAAGCAGCCTATTGCCGAAAGGAGGGCATAGAGCTCCGCGGAGGATGCCGAATCACCATCGACGCTGCCGTAACTCTGCTCGAAGCATATCCCGGCATAGAGGGAAAGGGGAAAGTCCTGGGCATACATGTGTCTGAGGTATCCCTCGAGAATCAATAGTCCCTTGTCGTGTATGTTCCCGCTGAGTCCCGCCTCATGCTCGATGTTTACAATTCCCTCCGTTCCGGGGGCGACGGTTGCCGATATGACGCAGGGAGTCCCGAATGAGGTGAGGGCCCTGTCCATTACCGCAAGCCCGTTCACGACTCCTATCTTCTCTCCCTTGAGATCCATTACCATCGTACCGGATTTGATCTCGCTGTTTATATGCTCCTCCGCTATCGAGGAGTAGTATGTTCTCTTTTTCAGGGCCGAGCGGACATTCTCCCCCTTTATTGTTTTCTCCCCCCTTGTTGCTGCATCGAGCCCCGCTTCTTCGAGGAGGTCTCCGAGAATCGAGAGCTGGGTGGTGAGCCTTGTTCTGTCCTCGGCAATGAACGATGAGTACCTGAGGATCTCACGGTAGGCGGAGTCATCCTGCAGAGTCATCTTCTCGCCGGTCTTCTTGAGGTAGCTGACAGTTCCGTATATATTCTTCTCCACGGCCGGCATCGAGAAGTCGAACTCGGGGGAGACCTTGAAGTAGCGGAAGAATGTCTCGTCGCTGTCTATGAGCTTGTCGTAGAGCTCCTCGGGTCCCATCAGGATCACCTTCGTCAGCATCGCTATCGGGGAGGGTCTTATCGAGGACATCATCTCTCCCTGCACTGCGGTGCTCGAGAGCGCCCTCATCGTCATATCGAGATAGCGCTTGAGTGTCTGCCAGAGCTCCTCGTTTTCACATATCTCGCTGGCGGAGAGGACCAGAAATCCTCCTCCCGCCTCCTGGTAGCTCCCGCACCTTACAGCAAGATGCGCTGCGCTTTCGTCCTTTTCGATGAAGCCGAAGAGGGAGGAGCGCGAGGGGTGGGTCTCCACAACGAGTGGACGCCTTGTATAGCGGCTCCTGTCGAGGACTATGTTTATAGTCCAGGCGGAGGGGTTCTCGTCGTAGGAGGGGAGGGATGAGAGGAATTTCACCAGTTTGGGGTTTCCTTCCCATTTCTTCATGAGGTTTTCGATATCTGTCTTCCCGTCCCGGAGGTCATCAAGGTCCCTCTGGAACTCCCTTGCGCCTCCGCGCTCAAAGAGAACGGCAAGAGGACGTGTCGGGTGGCTTTCGTTATGGAGGTAGGCGGCATCCCTGATGAGGGTGAGGTCATTCTCTATAAGTCCTATCTCCTCGGTGAGGGCCGTAAGTCTTCCCGATCCTTCGTCCCCCGAGAGGAATATGTTGTACCCCGGTCTGTTGACTGAGAGTCCGAGACGAAGGAGTCCCATGGCCTTGTCCTGTCCGATGATCTTCTCCCCCGCTTCGACGGAGGAGAAACTATATCCTTCATAATTGAGTTCTATGTCTTTTTTCTTTATCTCTTCCAACACAGTGATAATGTAATTTAGAGCCATATGAGTGTCAAATGGCTCTGTGGACTACTCTCTTCTTAATCAATATAATCGGGTTATGACAATTTACGAATACGCACATGAAATGGAGAATCTTCTTTCACTTTCCTCCTATCGGGACATATCACTCAACGGCATCCAGATCGGGTGTGACGATAGGCCTCTATTGAAGGCGGGCTTTGCAGTCGATGCCGCATACGACACCATCGATAAGGCTGTCTCCTCTTCGTGTGATATCCTCGTTGTACACCACGGTCTCTTCTGGGGAAAACCGATTGCAATAGACGGCGCACACCTGAGGCGGGTGAAGAGAGCAATCGAGGGCTCCCTGATGCTCTTTGCCTCCCACATTCCGCTTGATGCGAACATCCCCTACGGCAACAACGCCCAGACGGCACTCATGCTCGGAATGAAGGAGTTCGACGGCTTCGGAGAGTGGGAGGGTAAGCTCATCGGAGTGAAGGGGAAGCTTCCCTTTGCCATGACGATAGAGGAGATCATGCTCCTTTTGAAGGCCGTAGATCCAGTTTATATCCCCGGATGCAGGAAAGAGAGAATCGAGAGCGTTGCGATAGTCTCGGGAAGCGGATCGGGGGACGTGAAGGATGCAGTAAAGGCCGGTGTCGACCTTTTCATAACAGGGGAGATCCACCATGAAGTCTATCATGAGGCTGTGGAGAACGGACTCAGTATCCTTGCCCTGGGCCACTATAGAAGCGAGAGAGCGGGAGTGAAGGCCCTCGAGAGACTTACAAAGGGAAAATACGGAATCGAGACAGTATTCATAGAGTCGGAGACGGGGCTATGAAAGAGAGAAAAAGATACCTTCCGTTTCTCCTTTCCCTCTTTGTCATCGCACTCGACCAGATTACGAAGGCCCTCATAGTCCGCTTCATCCCGGAAGGGACGATAGGATTTACACTCCTGGGGGATTTTCTCTGGATAGTCCACGTGAGAAACAATGCCGTGGCCTTCTCACTGGGTGAAAATGTACCGGTGGCTCTTAAATATGTATTCTTTGTGCTCTTACCTCTCATAATCATGGGAGTCGTGGCGTTTTTAATAGTATCGAAGAAGACAGACAGGGAGTTCTCGTATTTCCAGAAGTGGTGCCTTGCAGGAATCCTCGGAGGAGGGTGCGGCAATCTCATCGACCGTATCTTCAGGTCCCTCAGGGTCGTCGACTTCATAAGCGTCAAATTCTACGGGCTCTTCGGACTTGAGAGATTCCCCACATGGAATGTCGCCGACAGCTCTGTTGTTGTAAGTGTCATATTGCTTATAATCACGATAATCATAGATGAGGTTAAAGAAGGGAGAAAGGACAGGTAGAATGAGACTGAAAGAAAAGGAAAAGGTGGAGAATGCCTATTGGTATTCCTTTAATGACGAACCTGTTCTGACACGCGGGGTATTCGGACTCTCCTCCCCGTCATTTCTCCTTCCCGAAGAGTCTCCGGACGGACTCTGGCACATGTTTGTCCATACCCGTATGGGAGTCGAGCAGCTTGTAAGTACTTCGGGCCTGGAGTGGAAGAGAGAGCATCTCATCGTCTTCATGGGGCGTTCCCCGTCCATATTCCGAGAGGGAAGTACATATTACCTTTTCTATGAAATCCACTCCCGTACATCCTTCTTCAGAAAGAACGACAACTCCGTCTCCTCTTCAAGAATAATGGTGACGACATCCACCGATCTCATGCTCTGGTCCGAGCCGAGGACCGTCCTCGACTCAATGAAAATCACCCGTGCCCAGTACAAGGGGGGAAGTGTGAGAGTATCACAACCGCAGGTAGTGGCGTGGGGTGGAGGCTACAGACTATACTTCGGAGCCGGGGAGGCGGAAATCTATGATACGTCCCATAAGGCTCCGGCAAGGCTCATGTATGCCGAATCCGATTACCTCGATAAGGGCTACCGTGTAAATCCTGAGCCCGTTTTAGACATAGACGGAGACGACATGTACCGTAACCTTGCTGTCGGGTCCGTCCGTATTCTTCCCTGCTCTGACGGTATTGCTGCATTCGAATGTGCATTCTCCTATGACAGGAAGAGAAGAAAGAGCACTACGAATATCCTCCTCCTGGTAAGTCAGGATGGAATACACTTCGACTTCAACAAGGTTATCCAGGAGACGCCGTCTGAGGGGTGGGCTTCAAGATACATCACATCCCTTGATGTAAGATACAAGGAGAGCGAGAACAGCTGGTACTGCTACTATTCGGCTGACGGGAATAAAAAGGTGCTGGGAATTCCCTACGTGAAGGAGTCACTCGGACTCCTCCTCGGTAGTGATAAATCCTAGTTATTCTTCTTGAGTGCCGCCCTGATGAGGCCTGAGAAACAGGGTTCGGGGCGCTGGGGTCTGCTCTTGAACTCCGGGTGGAACTGGACTGCGACGAAGTAGGGGTGGTCCGGAATTTCGACTTCCTCTACGAGCTTCCCGTCAGGGCTTGTTCCTGCAATCCTCATTCCGCTCTCTTCAAAGAGTGACCTGAAATCATTATTGAATTCATATCTGTGTCTGTGTCTCTCCTCGATGAGAGAAGTGCCGTAAAGCTTCTCGAGTATGCTTCCGCTCTTTATTGCACACGGGTATGCACCGAGTCTCATCGTGCCGCCTTTCCTGACGCCTCTCTGGTCCGGCATGATATCGATAACGCTGTATTTTCCGTCCCTGTCGAACTCAGAGGAGTTGGCACCCTCGAGTCCGAGTACGTTTCTTGCGTACTCTATTACCGCAACCTGCATTCCCAGGCATATTCCGAGGAAGGGCACTCTGTGTGTCCTTGCCCATCTGCATGCCGTAATCTTGCCCTCGACTCCCCTGTAGCCGAAGCCCCCCGGAATGAGAACTCCGTCGGCACTCCTGAGAATGTCGTCAACGTTGTCCTCCGTTATGGTTTCACTGTCCACCCAGTCGATTGTGCATGTAGCGCCTTCACTCCATGAGGCATGCTTCAAAGCTTCCATGACCGAGAGATATGCATCGTGCAGCTCCATGTACTTTCCGACCATGGCGATTCTCACTCGTTTATCGGCCCTGTGGATGTTCTCGACCATGCTCTCCCATTCACTGAGGTCTATCTTTCTTTCTTCAAGGTGGAGGATTCTGCATGCAGCTGTATCGAGTCCCTCCTTATGGAGCATCAGTGGGGCTTCATAGAGGACGGGAACAGTCTTGTTTTCGATGACGCAGTCTCTCTTTACGTTGCAGAAGAGTGATACCTTCTCCTTTATTGACTCCTCGATGGGCTCATCGCTTCTGAGTACGATGATATCCGGGAAGATACCCGAGCTCATGAGCTCCTTGACCGAGTGCTGTGCAGGCTTTGATTTGTGCTCTCCCGAGGCATAGAGATAGGGGACGAGAACGACATGGATGAAGAGACAGTTCTCGCTTCCGACTTCATGTCCTATCTGTCTGATGGCCTCCAGGAACGGCTGGGACTCTATGTCTCCCGTGGTCCCCCCGATTTCGGTGATCACCACATCGGCATTGCTTGTTCTTCCGCAGTTGTATATGAATTCCTTTATCTCGTTCGTTACGTGGGGGATGATCTGGACGGTGTGGCCAAGGTACTCTCCGTTTCTCTCCTTGTTGAGTACGTTCCAGTATACCTTGCCGCTTGTAAGGTTCGAGAACTTCGAGAGGTCTTCATCTATGAATCTCTCGTAGTGTCCCAGATCCAGGTCGGTCTCGGCTCCGTCTTCAGTGACGAATACTTCTCCGTGCTGGAGCGGCGACATCGTGCCCGGATCCACGTTCATATAGGGATCGAGTTTCTGGGATGCAACCTTATAGCCTCTGCTTTTCAACAGTCTTCCGAGAGAAGCAGCTGTAATTCCCTTACCCAGTCCTGAAACGACTCCGCCTGTTACAAAGATGTGTTTGGCCATGAATTCCTCCAAAAAAAGAGGGCACCATCTCCGGTGTCCCTGTCAGTGTATCTGCGCCCATAGCGGGAAGAGAGTGAGAGAGAGGCGGGAAAGCCCGGCTTTCCTTTTCTCTTTTCCTTCAACCCGCACAAGATCCGCTCTCATGTTATAAACCCTTTTTAATACTGGGATTGATGATTATTCTTTTTGAGTTGGTCTGTCAATACGGGAAAGGGATATTCTTCCTTTCTTCTTGTTGAGGAAACTTCTCCTTTTGTGGTATAGAAAGGGAAAACGGAGAGAGTGGAGAATGGAAACAGTAAGAGATTATTTCGGTTCTATGGTATTCAATGATGAGGTTATGCTGGAGCGCCTTCCCAAAGACATCTACAGGGCCCTCAAGAAGACCATAAGAGAAGGTAAGGATCTGGATCTCACCATTGCCAACAGCGTTGCCAATGCAATGAAGAACTGGGCTGTCGAGAAGGGTGCTACCCATTACACCCACTGGTTCCAGCCCCTGACGGGGATGACTGCCGAGAAGCATGACGCCTTCATTTCTCCCGTAGAGGGGGGCAGGGTGCTTCTCGAGTTCTCGGGTAAGGAACTCATCAAGGGAGAGCCTGACGCCTCGTCTTTCCCTTCCGGCGGACTCAGGGCGACATTCGAAGCCAGGGGCTACACGGCCTGGGACCCGACATCCTATGCGTTCATCAAGGGCGATACCCTCTGCATTCCCACCGCCTACTGCTCGTACTCGGGGGAGGTACTGGACAAGAAGACTCCGCTTTTGAGGAGCATGGAGGCTCTGAACGAGTATGCATTGAAGATTCTCCACCTCTTCGGAAAGGATGATGTAAGAAGAGTCAATGCAACGGTGGGGCCTGAACAGGAATACTTTCTCATAGATATAGATGATTACAGGAAACGCAAGGATATAATCCTTACGGGACGCACCCTCTTCGGAGCAAGAAGTCCCAAGGGCCAGGAGAAGGACGACCATTATTTCGGGGCCATCCGCACAAGGGTCGCAGACTATATGGCCGACCTTGACAGGGAGCTCTGGAAGCTTGGGATAAACGCTAAGACAAGCCACAACGAGGTTGCCCCGTGCCAGCATGAGCTTGCTCCGGTCTTCAGCGTTGCCAACGTCGCTGTCGACCACAATCAGATAACCATGGAACTCATGAAGAAGATAGCAGAGAAGCATCACTTTGCATGCCTGTTGCACGAGAAGCCTTTCGCGGGGCTCAACGGCTCGGGTAAACACATAAACTGGTCGCTCTCGACAGATACCGGTGTCAACCTCCTCGAACCGGGGGAAAATCCCTCCGACAATGCCCTCTTCCTTCTCTTCTTCGCTTCTGTCATCAAGGCCGTGGACGAGTACCAGGATCTGCTTCGTATCTCGATATCTTCCGCCGGCAATGACCACCGCCTCGGAGGCTCGGAGGCACCACCTGCAATCGTATCGATGTTCATAGGAGACGAGCTTGAGTCCATCCTTGAAGCAGTAGAGAACGGTACGAGCTTCGAGGAAAAAAAGAAGAAAAAGATGAAGCTCGGAGTCCATGTTCTTCCTGAAATTCCACGTGACTCCACGGACCGCAACAGAACAAGCCCCCTTGCATTCACGGGTAACAAGTTCGAGTTCAGAATGCCGGGCTCCTCCTTCTCCGTCTCCGGTCCGCTTGTAGTGCTGAATACATCAGTTGCTTCTTCATTGAAGTCGTTCTACGAGGAGCTCAGCCTTTCCACTGACGACCTCCCGGGAGCTGTTACAAAGCTCGTGGGACGTGTCTACAGCGGGCATAAGAGAATAATATTCAACGGCAATGCCTACTCCGAAGAGTGGCTTGAAGAGGCTCAAAGAAGAGAATTGATGAATCTCGAGAGCGCACCGGACGCCTTCGACCAGTATACTGCAAAGAAGAATGTAAAACTCTTCGGAGAGTTCGGAATATATACGGAGAAGGAAGTCTCGAGCAGAATGGAGATACACCACGAGGAATACTCCAAGACAGTCAACATCGAGGCTCTCACCATGTATGACATAGCACTCAGACAGATTTATCCCGCATCCGTCTCCTATGCATCATTTCTTGCAGAGTCCATTCTCAGGACGAAGACGGCACTAGCCTCAGCCGACACCCACTCCCAGGAGGAGATTCTCGGGAGAATAAACAAACTCAATAACGATCTCTACGGAGAGTGCACCATACTCGATATCACAATAGAGGAGGCCCATAATCTTACAGGCTCCCTCCAGTCGCACTACTACCGCACCGATGTACTTCCGAGAATGGAGAGACTGAGAAGAATATGCGACGAACTGGAACTTCTGGTTGCCGGGGAGTATTGGCCGTTCCCGACCTATTCTGATATCTTATTCTATAGTTAATAAGTTTTTAAACATAATATGTATAAGAAATGCCTAATCCTTTGACCAGGCATCTTTTCATTCCGGCTCTTTTATTTTATTTTGAGGAAAGCCTTGTATGTACTCTCTGCGTCCTCGATATCCTTGACTGCGGAAATCTCCCATGGAGCGTGCATCGAAAGAATCGCCACTCCGCAGTCGATGACCTGCATGCCGTAGTAAGCGGAGAACTTGGCAATCGTTCCGCCGCCTCCTACATCGACCTTGGCCATCTCTGCCATCTGGTAGGAGATGTTGTTCTTTTCGAGTGTTGCTCTGAGCTTCGAGATGAACTCAGGGTTTGCGTCGCTTGCACCGCTCTTACCGCGTGATCCCGTGTACTTATTGAATACAACGCCGCCTGCAAGGAACGAGGAGTTCTTCTTGTCATAGAGACTGCTGTTGAGAGGGTCGTATGCCGAGTTGACGTCGCTTGAGAGCATCATGGAGTTCCTGAGCGCTCTCTTGAGAGTAAGGGACGAGTAGCATCCGAGCTTGTCGAGAACCTCTGCTGTTGCATTCTCGAAGAATCTTGAATCCATACCCGTTGCACCAGTCGAGCCGATTTCCTCCTTGTCGACGAGAAGACATACGCTTGTTCTCTCCTCCGTCTCTCCCTCGAGGAGGGCGTCAAGAGATGTGAACGAGCATATTCTGTCGTCCTGGCCGTATGCAAGAACCATGGTTCTGTCGAGTCCAAGGTACTTTGCCTTTCCGGCAGGAACCACCTCAAGCTCTGCGGAGAGGAAATCCTTCTCTGTAATATCGTATTTCTCCTTGAGGATGGAGAGGATTCTCTTCTTCGCCTTATCCTTATCTTCCTTGTCGTCTTTATTCTCTTCTCCGCTCTTCTTCTCCCCGAGTCCCACAATCAGATCCAGGTCCTCTCCGGGAATGAACTCCCCGGCTGTCTTCTTCATCTGCTCCTGAGCCATATGGGGGAGGATATCGGAGATACAGAAGGTGAAGTCATCGTCGTCCTCACCGATTTTAACATCGATTACCCTGCCGTCTGTCTTGCACACGACACCGTGGAGAGCTAGAGGCATTGTCACCCACTGGTACTTCTTGATTCCGCCGTAGTAGTGGGTGTCGAGATAGACGATTCCGTCACTCTCATAGAGCGGGTTCATCTTGATATCGAGTCTGGGGGAGTCTATGTGGGCTCCCAGGATATTCATTCCCTCTTCAATGCCGCCCTTTCCGATGTGGTAGAAGGCTACAGCCTTCCCGTAATTGATGACATATACTTTGTCTCCGCTCTTGAGAGAGGATACATCACTCAGATTCCTGTAACCCTTCTTCTCTGCAAGAGCTACAGCCTCTCTGACACATTCCCTTTCAGTCTTTCCGTTGTCGAGAAAAGACTTGTATCTTTCAATTAAATTACTCATGAGTAAAAGGATAAACCTAAAAGGGAAAAAGTGAAAGTGAAGAAAAAAGACCGGGAGGATATCCCGGCCGGAGAAAAAGATGCCGTCATAGCTCTGTGACAACGGTGAGGGCTGCTGAAAGAGCTGTAAGGTAGGAGAAGAGGACCCAGAAACAGGAGTACATGCGTTCTTTCCTCTCTGCCGAGATGAAGAAAGAGAAGGAGAGGGCGAGTATAACGAAAGAAAGGAGCAATCCCCTGCTGTCATCAAAGCCGTTGAGTGCGATGATGCAGAGCGTGGTTAAAGCCCAGGGAATCAGCCAGGAGAAAAGGAGTTTAAAGGAGTTAAGTATCTTCACCGTCCTCTCTCTTCTCTCTTCAACACGTGAAGCATAGAAATGGGTATACATCTCTCTTGTTTCCGAATAAGTCATCTTTCTGCCTCCTTATGACGTAAACAGTATAAGAGAGGCACTAGGACAATAAGCGTCCTAGTGATTGGTTATTTGAAAGATTTTTTCAACTTTTCCACAATTTCCCCGTCGACCTTCTCCCAGGGGAAGGATGAAAAGCCGAAGTGGCCGTAACGTGCAGTCCCGGCAAAAAGCGGCTCCCTCAGCGATAAGCTCTCGATAATCCCGCGGGGTGTGAGGGCAAAGTTCTCCCGTATGAAGAGAACAAGTTTCTCCTCATCGATGTCGTTCCTGTCCGTCACCACATGGATTGATACGGGATCTGCTATCCCGATAGCGTATGAGAGCTGGATTTCAGCTGTCCTGAAGAGTCCTGATGAGACGAGGGTTTTTGCTATCTGACGTGCCTTGTAGGAAGCAGAGCGGTCGACTTTCGTTCCGTCCTTCCCGCTGAATGCACCGCCTCCGTGGTGGGCATAACCGCCGTAGGTATCTGCAATGATCTTCCGCCCTGTGAGACCTGTGTCTGCAGCGGGGCCGCCGAGTACGAATCTTCCCGTCGGGTTGATGTAGAACTTTGTTCCGCTGTATAGGAGATTCTCCGGTAGAGAAGGGAGGATTACATTCTTCATAAGATCCTCCCTGAGGTCTTCTGTAGAAATATCTTCACTATGCTGTGCCGAGAGTACAACGGTGTCGATATATTCCGCCTTTCCGTTTTCATAGCACACCGTCACCTGGCTCTTTCCGTCAGGGCGGAGAAAACTGCCTTTCCCGCTCTTACGGTACTCCGTGAGAGCAATTACAAGCTTTCTCGACTGATTGAGTGCAAGCGGCATCAGACTCTCCGTCTCATCCGTCGCATAGCCGAACATCAACCCCTGGTCTCCTGCACCGTCTCTGTCGACCCCGAGCGCGATATCGGGTGACTGGGAGTGGAGTGCGATTTCTATGCGGCTCTTGGAGCTGAAACCCAGACTCTCGTCATTGTACCCGATTTCCTCGATCTTACTTCTGATGACATTCTCCAGGTCTACTTCCGCTCTTGATGTTACTTCCCCGAAGACACGGCATAGTCCTTCCTCGACTGTAGTCTCCGCGGCAGAGCGGGAATACGGGTCCGAGGCAAGAAGAGCGTCGAGCACGCTGTCTGAAATCTGGTCTGCGACTTTATCCGGATGGCCCGGAGTAACTGATTCTGATGTGAAATAGCTTTTCATTTCTGCTTCTCCTTTACCATAGAGAAGAAGCTCCACCCATCGGACGGGCAATAAAAAATAACCCATCATTCAAGCTTTAGCACCTTATATCTACAGGTTGCTGTACGGTCTGCGGGCTTGTCCCTCGCGTACTCTCTATGGATATGAAGATATTACAGGAAAGATGGGATATATGCAACAGTGGAAATGGATGGTATCAGAAGGCAAGTACCGTGTAGGCTTGAGTCGCAATATTTATTACTTTAGGTTAGATAAGTTATTTTAAATATGTAGGCTAGAAAATACATCGGAGATAAGATGGAAGAGAGGAAGCCGGAAGCCTCCTCTGAAAATAAGCCTGAATAAGGGCTGATTGTTCCGGTTATGGATGCGGGATATCCAGCATATCAAGCAGCATGATGACGCTATCCTGTCCGTCGAGGCAGGTATCTCTCAGCCAGCCTTTCTCGTTTTTCCATTGTGCTAGTCCGCGGTAATAGAAATATTTCCTGCTGTTCTCGATGATGAACGGGACAATATTGTGATGGAGACACTCCTTCAGTGCTATCAGGCGTCCCACTCTCCCGTTCCCGTCCTGGAATGGATGAATAAACTCGAACTCTGCATGAAAAGCTATCACATCATCAATGGTAACTGTTTCCTTTGCATTGTAACGGGAGAGAAGTGATTTCATTTCCGACTCTACATCTTCCGGTTTTACCGTTTCGTATCCGCCGACCATATTCGCTCTTTGTTTATAGTCTCCGACTTTAAACCATCTGAGGGAGGAATCTTTCGTATCATTCTTCAGAATGTAGTGCAGATGTTTGATGATCTTTTCACTCAATTCCTCCTCTGCCGTGTCAATTACATAATCCACCGCACGGAAATGGTGAATTGTTTCCAGAATATCATCCACTGATGTTCCGCCTTCCGCATTGATGGTTCTTGTCTCGAATATCATCCTTGTCTGGTCTTCGGTGAGCCTGCTTCCTTCGATGTGGTTGGAGTTATAGGTCATCCTGACCTGCAGTTCATGGTATAACCCGCCCGATATCCCTCCTTCCTTCTCATCCCGGAGTGTCTGGAGAATTGTATTCGGGGAGATCTCCCTGACGAGAAGCTCCGGCTCACAGCCAAGATATACGGCGATCTTCTCAAGTGTCTTTGCCGATAGCTTCTCCCTCTTTGCAATTCTTGCTATTGTACGTGAAGATAAGCCGGGGTCTTCAGTCAGGTCTGACTTCCTGATTCCCTTCTTTTCCAGTTGTTGATAGAGACCGTCATACGAAATCATATAGTTTTAACCTTCTTTATCTTTACTCATAACATCACGAATCAGCTGTAAAGTAAAGATTTTAGGGGAAATGGAATCGAAAAAGTAAAGATTATCCCTATTCATGATTCTCCTCAGACAGAAAAGGGGAGCCGCCATGTCCGACAGCTCTCCTGGCTTAACAGATTATGTATGCTTATTTCTTGTGGCAGAAAGAGCCGCAGGAGGAGCAGTTGCCGCTGCAGCCTCCCTTTGCTTTGTCTTTGCTCATGACAAGGATTATCAGGGCAACCAGGGCCGCAACAACAACCAATACAAGGAAAGTACCCGGGTTCATACGGCAGCCTTCTTTGCCTTCTTGAAGAAGAGCTCGTAGACATAGAGTGCAATCACTCCCAGGGCGAGGATGAACATAAAGACGTTTCCTCTTCCTGTGAACATGTTACCGACCTGTGTGACGACAAAGGCGACAAGGTAGGCAAAACCGCACTCCCAGCCGATTGCAGCCCATGTCCACTTCGGGGAGTTCATCTCTCTCTTTATTGCGCCCATGGCTGCGAAGCATGGAGCACAGAGGAGGTTGAATGCCAGGAACGAGAATCCTGTAACCGATGTGAATGCCGAGCTGATTCCCGCATAGGCGTTGCCTGTTGCTCCATAGAGGATACCGAGGGTTCCGACGATGTTCTCCTTGGCGACAAGACCTGTGATGGATGCGACAGCCGCCTGCCAGTTACCCCATCCGAGAGGAGCGAAGAGCCATGCGAAGAGAGAACCGATTTTTGCAAGAATCGAGTACTCGATTTCGTCGTCTGCAAGCATTCTGAATCCTTCTGCCGTAAAGCCGAAGTATGTTGTGAACCAGATGAAGATCGTCGAGAGGGTGATGATCGTCCCGGCCTTCTTGATGAACGACCAGCCTCTTTCCCACATCGAGCGGAGAATCGATCCGACTGTCGGGAGATGGTAGGCGGGAAGTTCCATTACGAACGGAGCAGGGTCACCTTCGAAGAGCTTCGTCTTCTTGAGGATTATACCGCTGGAGATGATTGCGAACATACCGAGGAAGTATGCACACGGTGCAACCCAGCTTGCGCCTCCGAATACTGCGCCGGCAATCATTGCTATGAAGGGAAGCTTGGCACCGCAGGGGATGAATGTCGTCGTCATAATCGTCATCCTTCTGTCCTTCTCGTTCTCGATGGTACGTGATGCCATGATACCCGGGATTCCGCATCCTGTTCCGATGAGGATAGGAATGAATGACTTACCGGAGAGTCCGAACTTACGGAAGATTCTGTCCATGACGAATGCGATTCTGGCCATGTAGCCGCAGCCTTCGAGGAAAGCAAGGAATATGAAGAGGACGAAGATCTGGGGTACGAAGCCGAGAACGGCGCCGACACCTGCGACGATACCGTCGAGAATCAAACCCTTGAGCCAGTCTGCACATCCGATTCTATCCAGGAGACTCTCGAGAAGGGCAGGAATACCGGGTACCCAAACGCCGTAGTCGGCGGGATTGGGCTCGCTGTAGTCGAGTTCTGCCATGGCCTCTGCACTTTCTACAAGGTCTTTATATGTTGCTGTCTCTTCTTCCTCTGCAAGTGTCTCTTCATCCTCCACTGTATATACGGCGGTGTCTGAAGACTTTGATGCGTTTACGATTGAAGCAACGACTTCGGGTGAATATTCTTCGAACTCAATACCTTTCTCTTCTGCAAATGCCCCCAGGACATTATCGGATGATGTGTATGTATCGGCAGCCTCGCTGTAAGCGCTCGATCCGATTCCGAAGAGATGCCAGCCGTCACCGAATACACCGTCGTTGGCCCAGTCTGTAGCCCAGGAGCCGACTGTAGTTACGGAGATGTAGTAGACGAGCCACATAATGAGGGCGAAGATCGGGAGTGCGAGGAAACGGTTGGTTACGATCTTGTCGATCTTATCGGAAGTGGAGAGACCCTTGTTCTTCTTTGTATAGGATGCTTTTATGACCTCTGCAATGAAGATGTATCTCTCGTTGGTGATGATCGACTCCGCATCGTCATCCATCTCCTTCTCAGCCTTCTTTATATCTTCTTCGATATGGCTGAGAGTGGAACTCTCTATATTGAGCTTCTCATAAGCTTTCCTGTCGCGCTCGAAGATCTTGATGGCGTACCAGCGCTGCTCGGACTCCGGAAGATTGTGGAGGGCGGCTTCCTCGATGTGTGCAAGTGTGTGCTCTGTAGCACCTGAATAGATGTGCGGCGGGACTGGATGCGCGCCCCCTGCAGCCTTGAGACACTTCTCAGTCACCTCTTCAACACCGTCTCCCTTGAGAGCTGAAATCTCGACGACGGGAACACCCAGCTGTCTTTCAAGTTCCTTGACGTTGATTCTGTCGCCGTTCTTTCTGACGACATCAATCATGTTGAGTGCAACTACCATCGGGATACCCAGTTCGATGAGCTGTGTCGTCAGGTAGAGGTTACGCTCGAGGTTTGTTGCATCTACGATGTTGAGGATGACACTCGGGTTCTCGTTCTTCAGGTAGTCTCTTGCAACTACCTCTTCAAGTGTATAGGGGGAAAGGGAGTAGATACCGGGGAGGTCGGTTACGATTACGTCGGTATTCTTCTTGAGTTTTCCTTCCTTCTTTTCGACTGTTACTCCGGGCCAGTTACCTACAAACTGGTTGGAACCTGTGAGTGCATTGAAGAGTGTTGTCTTTCCTGCATTCGGGTTGCCGGCAAGTGCAATTTTAATACTCATTGTCAAACTCCTTATTCTACTTCGATTAAATCGGCATCTGCCTTTCTCAGTGAGAGTTCGTA